>CAXMSM010000416.1:0-4307 GCA_964195655.1 uncultured Gammaproteobacteria bacterium
GGTTGACCAGCAGCACCGATTCGGGATTTTCAGCCTCGCCCGTGTAGCCGGCGAACTGCTCGGGATTTTCCAGGCCGACTGACAGCCCGTCGCCCAGTTCCACCGCTAGCTGACCGACTCCATTGTCGATCTCAACCTTGATCCCGGCGACGTCTGCCCATGAGCCCGACGCCAGCGGAACGGCGCCGTCGAGAAACCGGCGAGCGTAGGCAATGACCTTGTCGCCGCGGACCGGATTGTATCCCCGTCCTTTTTCGGCCCCGCCGTCCTCACCGATGACGTCGGTACCGTAGAGCGCGTCATATAGCGAGCCCCAGCGTGCGTTCGCCGCATTGAGCGCGAACCGTGCGTTGAGGATCGGCACCACCAGCTGTGGACCCGCGGTGGTCGTGATCTCGTCGTCGACACCGGCAGTCGTGATCGTGAAGTCCGCTGGTTCGGACTGCAGGTATCCGATGCCGATCAGGAATTGCTTGTACTCATCGTGATCGAACGGGCCGATCACCCTGGCCCGGTGCCACTTGTCGATTTGGGCCTGCAAATCGTCGCGACGGGCCAGCAGATCCTGGTTCTTCGGGGTCAGATCGGCGACGACCTTGTCGACGCCCGACCAGAACGTGTCGGGGTCGAGATCGGTACCCGGCAACGCCTCAGTGTTGATGAAGTCGTACAGCACGGGGGCGACGCGCAGGTTACCCACCTTCACGCGTTCGGTCATGATTCCTCCCTCGCCGGCGCCATGCCGTGTGCAATATCGTGGATCCAGCTTACCCAGCGCTAATAGGCTTAATCCTCGGCGGCGGTGCCCACGAGGGCATCGCAGCGTTCCAGCAGCCTCGCCCGCAGCGGTGCGGACCGTTCACTGATCGCCTCCTGGGCCCTGGCGTAGTCCCGCCGCCCACCGGGCGTTTCGACGGCGATCGGCTCGAACCCGAGTCCCCGAAGATCGTAGGGGCTGGCCCGCATGTCCAGCACACGCGCGTCTGCGGCTACTTCGAGGCAGTCTAGGACCAGCCCGGATTCGATCAGCGGCCCCAGCTTGAACGCCCATTTGTACAGGTCCATCCCGGCGTGCAGGCATCCGGGCTGCTCCACGGCGGCCTGGGACTGCCGGGTCAAGTGCTGGGCGTTTTGTCGAGCTGCCGGCTCGGTGAAGAATCTGTAGGCATCGAAGTGGCTGCACCGCAGCGGCATCGAATCGACTACCGCATTCGTCTCGGCAACACCCAGGCGCAACGGCAGGCCGCCGTGGCGCACCGCGGGCGCCCGGTACACAATGGCCCACTCGTGCAGACCAAAGCAGTTGAACCGTGCGGGCCGCGACGCGGTCGCGCGCAACAGGTCGCCAATGTAGGTCACGGTGCCGAGGCGGGCATGGAGGTGGTCACGGCTGACGCCCACCCCGTGGGCGTGCTGCGTGTACCCGGTGCGTTCGAGATAGGGCTGCGCCTTTACGCCAGCGAGTACGACGCCGTAACCGGGATGCCAGACCCGCAGCTGGCGCGGCCGAAGGCTGTAGTAGGTGAACAAGAAGTCGAAGATCGGGTGCGACAATCCAGCCCTCCGACGCCGGAGGTGAGGTTCGAGGAATTCGTCGGTGCGTTTGTGGTGTGCGGCTTGGATGTCGCGCCAGCGGACTTCGGCGAGCGGCAAATCAGACACCGCGGCGGGCCGCGCATCAGACACCGCGGCCAGCCGCGCATCAGACACGGTGCGTGCCGTCACGGACGGTTCCGACTAGATCCTCGACGAGGTCCTCCAGCGCCACCACCGCAGCCACTCTTCCGTCGGCAGCGGTGACCAGTGCGAGATGGCTGTTGGTGCGCCGCAACCGGGAGAGCGCATCAGGCAGCGGCAGCGAGGCAGCTACCCGCGGCAGCGGCCGCACCATCGACGAATCCACCACGGTGGTGTCGTCGTGCGGACCAGCGATCAGCGACAATACGTCTTTGATGTGCAGATAGCCGATGTACGCGCCGTCGGAATCCGCCACCGGGTACCGGGAGTATCCGGTCTCGGTCAATGCCTCCTCAAGCGCACCGACCGTCGGACCGGCACCTTCGCGCGCGACAGGGACGGCACGAATCTGGCGTAGCGGTATCGCCACGTCGTTGACGATCCGGTTGCGGATCTGCAAAGCCCGCGTCAGCCTGCTGTGTTCCTCAGGATCGAGTAACCCCTCCGAGAGTGACTCGGCGATCATCTCGGAGAGTTCCACGGTCGATACCGTGACGTCGAGTTCGTCCTTGGGTTCTACGCCGAAGGTACGCAGGGTGATGTTGGCACACCAGTTGTAGACCGCGATAAACGGCCGGGCCGCGCGAATGTAGACCAGATAGACCGGTATCAGCAGCATCGCAGTCGACTCCGGACCCGCGATCGCGATGTTCTTGGGCACCATCTCCCCGAGCAATACGTGCAACGTAACGACCACCGACAGCGCAACCAGAAACGACACCGTGTGCAGCAGCGGGTCCGGGATGCCGAGGAGCCCGAACGGCACCTCCAGCAGGTGCGCGACGGCGGGCTCGGCTGCCCGGCCCAACAGAATCGAGCACACGGTTATGCCCAACTGCGCGCCAGCCAGCATCAGCGACAAATTCTCACCGGCCCGGATTGCGGTGACCGCGCCCTTCTTGCCCTGCTCGGCCAACGCCTCAAGTCGGTCCCGGCGCGCAGAGATCAGCGCGAACTCCGAAGCCACGAAGAATGCGTTGGCACCCAACAGGAGCACCATCAGCAAGACGCCAAAGATGTCTGCCATCAGCTCGGTCCGGCTACGTCGCCGCGGCGCCCGAGCGAGGTGAGCTCTAGCAGGTCAATTCGGCGGCCGTCCATGCGCAGCACGGTCGCCAGCCAGCACACCGGGTCCTCGGTCGCGCTGTCGGGCTCGAAAGCCGTCAGTTCGACCGATTCGCCCTCCTCCGGAATGTGACCCAGCGTCTCCAACACCAGCCCACCGATGGTTTCGTAATCGCCTTCCGGCGCCCGGAACTCAGTGTTATCGGCTACCTCGTCGATACGCAACAACCCCGAGACTTGCCAGCCGCGTCCGGCCGGCACCACGTCGGGTGGCTCGTCGTCGTGCTCGTCGCGCACGTCTCCGACGATCTCCTCGATCAGGTCCTCCACCGTGACCATCCCGGCGGTTCCCCCGTACTCGTCGACCACCAGCGCCGTCTGCAATCCGTTGGCGCGCACTTCCGACATCACGGCGTCGCCGTCCAGTGTCGAAGGCACCCTGGCGACCGGCTGGGCGACGTCGGCCAGACGAGTCGACAAACGTACCGAGTGCGGAACCGCGAAAACCTGCTTGACATGCACGACGCCGATCGTTTCGTCGAGGTCGCCCCGGATCACTGGGAAGCGCGAATGCCCGGTATTGACCGCCGCCTCGCTGAGCTTGGCCACCGTGTCATCGGCGTCCAGCGTGTCGATCTTGGACCGTGGAGTCATCAGTTCCTCAGCGGTTCGCTCACCGAACTGCAGGGAACGGTCTACGAGGGCGGCAGTGATCGGATCCAACGAGCCGCTCCGCGCCGAGGTACGTACCAGAGACACCAGCTCCTGCGGTGAACGTGCAGATCGCAATCCTTCGGCGGGCTCGATGCCCAGCCGCCGCAGAATCCAGTTCGCGGTGCCGTTCGTCAGCTTGATCAGTGGGGTGAACACGAAGGAAAAAAACAGCTGTGGACCTGACGACCACCGTGCTGTCGGCACAGGGCGCGCGATCGCGAGGTTCTTGGGTACCAACTCTCCGAAGATCATCGAGATGGATGTCGCGATCAGGATGGCCAGCGCCAGCGCCAGGCCTGCGGTGAACCGCTCCGGCACCCGAATGGCGGTCAGCCCCGGTTCGATGAGTCGCGCGACGACGGGTTCGGCGAGGAAGCCGGTGGCCAGCGTGGTGATCGAGATACCCACCTGCGCGCCCGACAGTTGGGTGGACAGCGAGCGGTGAGCCTTTTGTACCAACTTGTCGCGGCGGTCGCCGGTGCGGACATTGGCCTCGACGGTGCTGCGCTCCAGAGCGGTCAAAGAGAATTCCGCGGCGACGAAGACGGCCGTCCCCGCTGTGAGCAGGACGAATGCGACCAGCGGTAGCACCGACATGACAACGCTCATCGCAGCGCTACCGCGGCGGATCTGTGCAGTTGGTCGACCCAATGACAAGGGAAGCCAGGCCGGGCACCCGGCCAACTAGGGGACGGTTCGGCCGCGGAGGGCTCATGGTCAGGCGGCTCGGCGTGTACGGCCGGCTCGGCGTGTACGGCCGGCTCGGCGTGTACGGCCGGCTCGGATGGGCC
>CAXMSM010000417.1:0-8475 GCA_964195655.1 uncultured Gammaproteobacteria bacterium
GTCACTGTGTGCGTGCGCCGCAGTGAGAAGTGGATCTCTTCGACCTCTTCGAACACCTGGCGTGCGGTACGCACGGGGTGGGCGGTGGTGTCGATCGCCTTGGCGACGATCGGAGGCACGAACGGACGTATCCAGCGAACGGCGGACCTGGTGAGGTCGGGGAGACCCGGGATCACTGGCGGTTGACCGCGTTTGGCGACTTCGGACACGACGCGTGCCGGCAGGTGCTTTTCTGCGCTGGCCGGCAGTGCCGCCGATTTGGACTCCAAGGCTCTTGGTTCGGACACTTGCTCGGAGGCCTGGGCCGCTATCTCTTCTTGTTGCGGTGCGGCGGGGATCGCTCCCCCGAGGGCCTGCGCGACGCGCTGGCGATGATGCGCCCGGTCGATCTCGTACTGAGCCTCGACCGCGAGCTGCGCACTGGCCAGTTGTTGTTCGGCCCAAAGAATCTCGGCGTTCTGACGAACCTCGCTGCGCTTGACCGCGATCGCAGTGTCGGCCTTGAGTTCGGCATTTTCACGCTCGGTGAGTGCGGCGGCGCGCCGATCGTGGGCAGTTTCGCCTCGCCAAAGGGTGAGGATCAGCGGCAGCAGGCTCAACAGCACGGAGAACGCAATTGTGACCAGTCTCAGTAGGAACGGGCCCGGACCGGCCAGCGAATGGTCGTGCATCGCGACCCACCGAGCGCCGAGGCCTCGATCGGCGACCACGATGGCGGCTGCACGCTTGTCAGCGAGCACATGCTCATCCTCAGCGATGGCAGCGTCCAGTTCAGGTGCCCGTTGCTCACGCGCGCCGAGGGAATCATCGAACTCTTGGCGCGCATCGGAAAGAAGCTCATTCGCGGTGCGGGTTTCGGGCCCACGGCCGGGCACCCCGGTGATGCGGGTCTGCGGGCACGCCGAGGACGGGTTGTACTCGCAACGAGCGACGACCAGCGCCTCGTCGAGCCTTGCCCGGGACTGTCCGATCGCGACGTCGAGGCCGGCTCGTTCTGCGCGGCTCTGGGACAGCTCGGCCGATGCCTGTACGACTGCCGGCACCGCGTCGGCAGATCGGGCCGCCGACGCGTCCAGACTGCGGTCGATGGCTCCAGCGAATACAGCGAGCGCCGCGATCTCGCCGACGACGACTCCGACGGCAACCGCGATGGCGGCCCGGCTAGCGATGGCCCTCCACCCGTGGAACGGGCCACTGGCCACGAGCCGGGTCGACACGCCAACCAGCACGCCGAAGGCGAGGGCGGACGAAGAAACGGCCAGCAGCGGCCAACTAGTCGCCGCAGCGAGGGCAAGACCGGTAACGAGTGCGGCCAGCGCACCGTAGAGCAGCGTTATCACGTCGGCGGGCCAACGCGATTCCAGGGATGGTTTAGCAGCTATCAAGGCGCGCACGGGGACTCCCAACGGACAATAGTGTGATGGTGGCCATAGGCCGGGGCTGCGGAACGAATCCGTGCCATCGCGTCGATGCGACCGAGCAGTTTCTCAAAAGACCTGTGCAGGCTGCTGCGACAGCGCGCTCAGGTGGGTTCCGGCTACAGTTTACCCCTGCGACGCCGTCCACAGAAAATTCGTTCTGTGATGAAGCGTTTCCGGGGCTGGATTCCCGACCAAATCAGGGAATGAAATACCGCGGCAGTCTGGGCTGACACACCTGCCCCTTCCGGCCTCGCCCCTCACGCCGATGTCACAGCCTCGGGGGCTTTTTCGAACAGATAGTGAAAGACCATCCACTCATTGCCGTCGCCGTAGCCGAAGACCTCCGAGCAGAACAACAGGAACATCCTCCATCGCTGCAGAGCCACGGACGCCGATGTGGGACCACCCTCCAATGCACGCAGGCACTCCTTGGAATTCGCGTCGATCTGCGTAAGCCATGCCTCGAGAGTTCTGCTGTAATCGCGCCCGTCGATGTCCCAGACGGCGGACTGCTTCAAGTCCGGCGGAAGGAAATACTCGAGCAAGTCCCTGCTCGGCATTGTGCCGCCCGCGAAGAAGTACTTCCCCATCCAGTCTGTGGTCTTGAAGTCGTAGGCAAACCGTCGATTTCCGAGGATCTGCACCATCATTCGACCGTCAGGCTTCAACCACGAACTCAATTTCTCCAGAACCATGTCGTAGTTCTTCATGTGCTCGAGCATTTCGCAGGACACGATCACATCGAAGGCACGATGGAACGAGGGGTCGTCAAATGTGCTTGCATCCTCTTTGATAGTGGTGAATCTGTCCGCGTGCTTGCGATTTCGCGCCTTGATGAAGTCCTGCTGCGTGTCGCTGTTCGACAGGAAGGTGACGTGCACTCCGTCGTAGTTCTCAAGGATGTATCCACCGTGGGAACCCCAGCCGCAGCCAAGGTCGAGTAGCCGAATTGACCCGCGCTCTTTGGTGAGCGCACTGAGTTTCAGATGTTCCTCGAGAAATGTATGCAACATGGCGACTTCAGCGTCGGCGAGACTCGTTGAGGACTCTGGAAACAGGCAGCATGAGTACTTGAGATACGGCCCAAGCATGAGTTGGAAGAAGCCCGTGGGCACTTCATAGTGCTGAATGTTGGCATCCGCCTGGTGAGTGGCGCCAGCGCTCTTGCGCAACTTCTCGAAGTACTTCTTCTTGTAAAACGCCTGTTTCCCGGCGTCACCGCCGCACTCGAACGTCTTGACCCAACTGGCGCACATCCGCCGGATCAATATTCGCAGAACAGCATCGGGGAGGAGGCCGCGCTCCTTGAGGGCTAGGACAGCATTGAATAGGCGTTCCACGGTCAACATCCAAACACACCTCGGGTCAGCGGTACTGCCGTCGACGGTCGTGTGGTCCGTGGCCGTATCGAGCCCTGCTCCCGAAAAGGTATCGAGCCCTGCTCCCGAAAAGGTTGTTGTGACCGCGGGAAATTACGGTCCAGTTCTCTTTCCCGCGATCAGCCGGCGGCGCCATTCCCGGCCTTCGGCGAGTTCGTTCGTCACGATGACCGGAACCCCGAATATCCGGTAGATCGGCCCCGAGGTGACGCCACTCTCCAGCCGCTGATAACAAGGCCGAAATAGTACACATGCCAGCAGCGTCCGTGATCTGATGGGACGCTATGGTCACGAACGACCGCGAGCCAACCCGGGAACGGCCACCAGCTGATTCCGGTTACGGCTTTCCGGCTCGGCTGTGGCGCGGCCTCGACCGACATCCGCCGCCCGGCGTCGAGCAGCTACAACGCTGGCGCAGCCCGCTGCGTGGGCCGTGGCTGACCTCGGTGTTCGGCTCAGTGCTGCTGGTCACCCTGCCGATCGTGATTGTCACCGGCCTGCTGTCCTACATCGCCTACGGCCCGCAGTTCGGCCAGGCCATCCCTGGCGATGTCGGCTGGCTCAAGCTGCCCAGCTTCGATTGGCCCACCAGACCGTCCTGGTTGTACCGGCTCAACCAGGGCCTGCACGTCGGACTGGGCCTGGTGCTGATCCCGCTGGTGCTGGCCAAGCTGTGGTCGGTGATTCCACGCCTGTTTGCCTGGCCGCCGTCGCGGTCGATCGCTCAAGTGCTGGAACGGGTTTCGCTGCTGATGCTGGTCGGCGGGATCCTGTTCGAGATAGTCACCGGTGTGCTGAACATCCAATACGACTACATATTCGGCTTCAGCTTCTACACAGCTCACTACTACGGCGCGTGGGTTTTCATCGCTGGCTTCGTCGTCCATGTCGCCATCAAACTGCCACAGATGTGGGCGGGTCTGCGGTCGATGTCGATACGAGATGTGCTGCGCACCGGGCGGTCCGACACCCGGCCTGAACCATTCGAGCCCGACGGTCTGGTCGCATCTAACCCAGAACGGCCGACGATCAGCCGGCGCGGGGCGCTCGCGCTGGTGGGTGGGGGCGCCGTGCTGATAGCCGTCCTCACGGCGGGCCAGACCATCGGCGGCGTCACCCGGCAGGCGGCCCTGTTGCTGCCCCGGGGCCGCAGCCGCGGCAACGGACCCAACGACTTTCAAGTCAACCGCACCGCAGCGGCCGCCCGCATCACCCCCGAAGCCACCGGTGAGAGTTGGCGCCTGACCCTGCTCGGCGGCCCGTCGCCGGTCACTCTCGACCGGGCGGCGCTGAAGGCCATGCCGCAGCACACTGCGCGGTTGCCGATTGCGTGCGTCGAAGGCTGGTCCACCACCGAGACGTGGACCGGTGTGCGGCTACGAGACCTGGCCGAAATCGCCGGTGTTCCGTCCCCCACGTCGGCGAAGGTGGCATCGGTGGAGCGCTACGGAGCCTTCAAACGCGCCACCCTGCAACAAAATCAGGTTACCGACCCCGATTCCCTGCTAGCGCTCAGAGTCAACGGCGCAGAGCTGTCACCTGACCACGGCTATCCAGCGCGGATCATCGTCCCGGCTCTGCCCGGCGTGCACAACACCAAATGGGTGGCCTCCATCGACTTCCGGGCGAGCTGAGATGCGGACCGGGGTCGAGGCATTCCGCCGCATCTACGGTTCACACCCGCTGCACCTGCTGGCGTTGATCGCCTGCTTCGCGTTGTTCGCGTACGTCATCGTCACGATCAAGCCGGTCACGCTCTGGAATACCAGTGTCTGGTGGCAGTCGATCGCCGTCTGGTTCGCCGCAGCGATCGTCATTCACGACTTGGTGTTGTTCCCGGCCTACTCGCTCGTCGACCGCCTGCTCACGTCAACCCGACGCGAACCAAAACCCGAACCTTCCAGGCTGCCGGTGCTCAACTACCTGCGCGTTCCGCTTATGGGTTCAGCCCTGACGCTGGTCGTGTTCCTTCCCGGCATCATCGAGCAGGGCGCTCGGACGTATTTCAACGCCACAGGACAGACTCAGGAGGTGTTCCTCGGTCGGTGGCTGCTGCTCACCGCGGCGATGTTCGCGGTCAGCGCGGTTATTTACGCCGTCAAGATCGCGACGACGCGCCGGATGACTGGCGACAACACCAGCCCAACCTCTTCGGTGAGTTGATCAGACGCTTGAGGTCACACCAGTGCTCGCGCAGCGAGGACGCCGAATGACGCTGTAGCGCGAACGACGCTGTAGCGCTCTGACGTGCGTGGCAGGTACAAGATTCGAACTTGTGTAGGCGTAAGCCGACGGATTTACAGTCCGCTCCCATTGGCCGCTCGGGCAACCTGCCTGGATGCTGCATGTGCGTTCAGCAGGATACAACGAGGACCTGCCCCAGGCACAAACCGGTGGGGGGACGGGGGTGGTTTGTCGGTCATCACGACGTGCGGCGAAGATAGAGCCAAGCACCAACACCACCGAAGGAGGAACGAGTCCAATGGCGGATTCATCGTTCGACGTCGTCAGCAAGGTCGACCGCCAGGAGGTCGACAACGCACTCAACCAGGCTGCCAAGGAGCTGGCCACCCGCTTCGACTTCCGCGGCACCGACACCACGGTCGCTTGGCAGGGCGAGGAGGGCATCATCCTGACCTCCTCCACCGAGGAGCGGGTGAAGGCCGCAGTCGACGTCTTCAAGGAGAAGCTGATCCGCCGGGACATCTCCATGAAGGCCTTCGATGCCGGCGAGGCGCAGCCATCCGGCAGGACCTACAAGGTGATCGGCAGCATCAAGCAGGGCATCAGCAGCGAGGACGCCAAGAAAGTCACCAAGCTCATCCGCGACGAGGGCCCCAAAGGCGTCAAGGCGCAGATCCAGGGCGAGGAAATCCGCGTCAGCTCCAAGAAGCGGGATGATCTGCAGGCCATTCAGGCACTGTTGCGGGGCGCCGATCTCGACGTCGCGCTGCAGTTTGTCAACTACCGCTGAGGGCCCCCCAACGTGCCGCTGAGGCCCCCGATGTACCGCTGAGGCCCCCAAGGAATTTGCGTAACGTCACGGCGGTTTGCCGGCCGGATTTCCGCCGCAGCGTTACGCAACTCGGATGGTCGACAGTTGCCAGTCAGCGCAGCGCGCCGGATCAGACACGCCACCACCTCCAATGGCGAGCGTGATCACCGACTAGGCCGGCAGCCGGAATCAGTTAACCGCCCTAGGTTAGCCGCCCTAAATAAAGTTCCGCCGAACCCGCGGTGCCGGTTCTGAAGGTGCCGAGTTGGTCTGCGGCTGTCGTGCGGCACGGCGGATTCGATGCTTCCAATGCGTGCCAAACCCGCCCTCGAGCCAAGTCCACCAACCTAGTGTGATCGCCATGGCACCTGCGCAACGCGAACCCAAAGTCGTCGTTCTCGGAGGCGGATCCTGGGGAACCACCGTCGCCTCTATCTGCGCCCGACGGGCACCGACCCTGCAGTGGGTGCGTTCGGAGGAGACCGCTGCCGACATCAACGACAACCACCGCAACTCCCGGTACCTGGGCGACGAGGTCCAGCTCACGAAAACGTTGAAGGCCACTACCGACTTCGCCGAGGCCGCCGACTGCGCTGACGTGATCGTCATGGGCGTTCCCTCGCACGGTTTCCGCGGAGTACTCACCGAGCTGGCCAAGGAGCTGCGGCCGTGGGTTCCGGTCGTGTCGCTGGTGAAGGGCCTGGAACAGGGCACAAATTATCGGATGAGCCAGATCGTCGACGAGATACTGCCCGGCCATCCGGCCGGCATCTTGGCCGGACCCAACATCGCCCGCGAGGTCGCCGAGGGCTACGCCGCCGCTGCAGTACTGGCGATGCCCGACCAGAGGCTGGCAGCCAATCTCGGACAGCTGTTCCGCACCAGACGGTTTCGGACCTACACCACCGACGACGTGGTGGGCGTGGAGATGGCGGGTGCGTTGAAGAACGTCTACGCGATCGCCGTGGGCATGGGCTATTCACTAGACATCGGCGAGAACACCCGGGCGATGGTGATGGCCCGCGCGGTGGCCGAGATGTCCAAGCTGGGGGTGGCCATGGGCGGAAACCGGGACACCTTCGCGGGGTTGGCCGGCATGGGCGACCTGATCGTGACCTGCACCAGTCAGCGCAGCCGCAATCGTCACGTCGGCGAACAGCTCGGCTCCGGAAAGACCATCGAAGAGATTATTGCGGCGATGAACCAGGTGGCCGAAGGCGTCAAGGCGGCCAGCGTGATCATGGAGTTCGCCGACAAATTCGGGATCGCGATGCCCATCGCCCGAGAAGTAGACGGCGTGGTCAACCACGGATCGACCGTCAAGCAGGCCTACCAGGGGCTAGGCGCCGAGAAGCCCGGCCACGAGGTGCACGGATCGGGTTTCTGAGCGACGCGACCGAACTATCCAGCAGGGCCTGCCCCGTCAGTTGGTATATGGATTAGTGCCCTCGGGCCGCGCGAGCAGCGGGTTGACCTCGTTGAGGATGTAGGAGCCCGCAGGGCTGACGACGAACCCGGACAAGTTCCGGCTGTCGACGCAGGCCGTCATCGTGCCGTCGCCACCGCAGCTGACAGTGCCGAAGCTCAGCCGCGTATTCGGCGGCAGCGCGTTGACCGGCCCGCTGTACATCGGGGCGGGTGACACCCCGAACACCGGCACCCCACCCGAACTGCCACCGACCAGGTTCGCGCCGTCCGGTCCCCCTGGGATCGCGCCGTTGCAACCGTAGCCACCGGAGCGCTGCAGCATGCAGGTCAATCCCGATGAGCCGAAAACATAGGCCGACCCGTCGTGCACCGCGTATTCCTGCGGATTGACCGGCGTCAACGCGTTGATATTGGGCGGGGGCGGCTGAGGCGGAGGCGGCGGCGGCTGTGCCCCGGCGAGGCCCGAAGTGGCGAGGACACCGGCCGCGATCACGCACGCAGGGCCGATCAATCTGCCAACGAGAATTCTGCTCAGCACCATCACAGACTAGATGTCGTCAAAATAGTCAGCATTGTTTCAAAAGGTGAAGCTGCCGCCCGGGCTGATGACGAAACCGGACTGGTCAGCGGTATTGATGCACGAGGTGATGACCCCATCGGTGCCGCAGCTGACGGTCCGGAAGCTCATCCGCGTGTTGGGCGGAAGCACCGGAGGGTTCTCGGCCGCGCCGTACAACGGGCGGTCGGAGTGGCTGAAACCAGGGCTCCCGCCGGACCAGCCGGTGACCAGGTTGGCGCCACCCGGCGCCCCCGGCAATGGGCCGCTGCACCCGTAACCGCCGGTCTGCCGGTCCATCACGCAAGTCACACCGCCCGGGGCGCCGAACGAGTACCAGGCGCCGTCCGGGACAGCGAAGTCCATGGGGTTCACCGGCGGCAGGGCGTTGATGTCGGGCAATGGCGGCGGGTCAGCCGCCGCGATGCCAGGCAAGCTTAAGACGGCGGCACCGGCCACACTTGTCAGGATTCTGGTCAGCACGGACCACACCCTAGGCGGTGTCTTTCGGGGGTGCAGTACCTAGCCGCGAAGTCTGTCGTGGGCAACAGTCATCGGTGCGACGGGGTGATGGGCGGTCAGTAATGGCCGGGGCCGGCTCAATAACGGCCGGGGCCGGCTCAATAACGGCCGGGGCCGGCTCAATAACGGCCGGGGCCGCGGCCTGCCATCTCCTCGAGCCGCGCGATGCGCTCC
>CAXMSM010000418.1:0-7225 GCA_964195655.1 uncultured Gammaproteobacteria bacterium
CCCTGGTGATCTACATCTGGTGTCCGCTAAGTGCCCGGCGCCAGAAGCGGCTCGCCCTCAAGGTGGCGCAGCCATTGCTCACAGAACTCGGAGGTCTCGGCGTGACCGCCGTGGGGGCCCAGCGCATATCGAATCCGCGCACATTGCGGGAAGCCTCACCTAGTATCTAAAAATGCTGTTCTGCAAGCGGTTTCCTTTGGCCGTCGCGACCGCGGTCGGCATGTTGGCGGCAGGCGCTGTCGTGACAGGCGCGCCGGCGGCCGCCCAGCCGACATTGCATCACGTCCGCTACACCGTGGGTGCCAGCCAGGACATCTTCGGCGCCGAGATCTACTACCGCGACACCCAGCCGCCCAATTGGGCAGACTACAGTCACAATCCCTACCTCTACAGCCCCAACGTGACGACCGACCTTGGGCCGGGCAAGCCGTGGGTCTTCGAAGCCATGCTCGAAAACCCCGACCAGTGGGCGATGGTCGTCGCCGGTCTTCCCACCGCTGCGACGCCGGCACTGCAGGACCCAGGCTTCGTCTGCGAACTGCGGGTCGATGACGTGGTGGTCGCGACCGACTCGGGTGCAAGAGGGGCGCTCTGTTCACTCCGCAACTGGTAAGACCCCACCGACTGAAATGTCGCCGCGCGTCCAGAAGGTGTGATTGTGCTTCGTGATGCACGTGAGGAACAGACCATCCGGCGATTGAGCGACGTCGCCATCCAAGGCCGCGCACGATTCGTCGACGTTCTTGACCCCATGCATCACAGGTGAGCGGAACCAGCGTGGTTCGTATCTGCGTGCAGACCCGCAGAACACCAACCGTCCCCACGACGTCACGCCGAACACGTAGTAGGTGTTGTCGTTGCAGTAGGAGCCCAGCACGATGTTGGGCTGGATGCCTGGCGTGCAGTTGGGATAGTTGCATTCAACACCGGTCGGCGGAGGTGGCGGCTGGGCGGGCGCCAGCGGCGCGGTCAGGAGCAACGCGGGAGCCGCCAAGGCAGCCAATGCTGCAAAAAGGGATCGCACCCCGCTATTTTCACACGCGCGGGAACGAAATTCTTTCGTTCGGCGAGCATTGCCTACTCGCGAGATTAGGCTGACACCATGCGTGCTCACCACATGACCGGCCCCCTGGCGGCAACGGCGATCGCTGTGATGGCCAGTGTTGGCGTGGCGCCGGCGGCTCACGCGACGGATTTCGGAACTGCCCTCAATGGGACTTTTAGGGTGCAGTCAGACGGCCAATGGGCAAGGACCAACGGCGTCAAGATCAAACAGGAGACGGTGGTCGAAACCTGGGCGATCACGACAAGTTGCGTGAGTCCGCTCGAATGCAGCGGCGTGGTGAAGAGCGACCGCGGATGGACCGGTACCGCCAGGCTCGACGATTTTTGGTACATCGAGCACGTCATCCCCAACTGGATACCGTGCTCCGACGGCACGTTTTACTCCGGCCTCCAGAAGTTCATGCTGTGGGGAATCGACCCCGCCACCGAAGGAAGGACTTACACCGACAGTGACTATTGGGCCGGCCGCAATGTCACGAAGGGCCCCAGCGGCGCCTGCGGCGTCAACAAGCCGGTAGTGATCGAGCTCCCCGTGTCGATGGCGCAGATCAGCTAGCGCTCAGATCGGAAGCAGATCCTTCCACGACTTCGGGGTTCCGCCGGCCGCCAGATTCGTTATCTGTTGCAGCTGCCCGTCGGGAGTCAGGTACTGGCCGGTCTGCGGATTGTAAGGCGCGGACGCAACAGCCGGCCCACCGCCAGCACCGTTGCCGCTGAAGGCACTCGGCACAGCGGGAACGGCACCCGGTGGCGGTGCTGGCGCAGGGACGGGTGGTATGGGTGTCCCGTTGAAGGAGTTGCCGGGTGGTGGCGCAACGGCCGGGGGCCGCGGCGCGATGGGGGCCTGGACGGGGGGCGGCGCGACCCCGGGGGGCGGCGGAATGGGAGGCGTTCCAGCCCGAACCGCACCTGGGGGCATCGGTGTGCCTTCCAGCGGCGCGAAGATCCGTTCCTGGAAATCCACCCGATCGTCGACCGGTATACCCTGTTTTGCCAGATTCGGATCGAACGGGTACGGGCCGGTGATGTGCTGGCGCATCGCCAGCGGTTGATATCCCCTCGGGTCGTTGCAGAGTTCGACTGTCGGAGCACGCTTTCCGGGATGCGCCATGCAGGGGTAGTTGCGAGCACCGCGGACATTCATCGGCGAGTCCTGCGGTAGCTTGCAATACAACCCTTCAGGCGTGTCGATCGAGGTCTCGTCCTCTGGTGACCGCCATTGTGACGGCGGCAGGAAGCCGACCGTGCACGCCGGTGGATCGGCGACGGTCAGGGCGAAATCGCCGGAAGGTATTCCTGTGGGATTACCCGGCGGCGAGACGGACTGATTGACCGCAATTACTGCCGGAAACAACACCAATAGTTGCTCTAGCGCCGGGTTGTACGTCACGAATAGCTGGCTCACTGTGGTGAGATTTGCCAGGAGTATCGGAAGCGTCGGCTTTACTTGATCCAGTAGGTGGCTGACCTCCTGGGCGAATCCGGGGCCGCTCTGCAGGAGCGCCCGAATTTGTGGGTCGTTCTGCACTACCTGGCCCGTGATTCCGGACAAACTGCGCGCCCACGTGCGGATCGCGTCGGTGGTCTCGGCCTGTGACTCCAGCAGAGGTCCGCCGTCATCGACAAGCGTGCGCATCTGGTCGGACACACCGCCGGCGTCTTCGCTCACCGTGGCCAACGAGTCAAGCAGTGACCCGAAATCAGGGCCGGCGCCGTCCAACGCCAGAAAGGTCTCGTCGAGCAGGTCGGGAATTCTGTCCTTCGGCAAGCTCTCTACCATGGCGCTCAGCTGGTCCAACATCGGACCGACCGGCTGCGGGATGGACGTGTCGGCCACGGGGATTCGCGCTCCGTCCTCCAAGTACGGTCCCGAATCGGTGCGCGGAAGCAGATCCACATACTGCTCCCCGACTGCCGAGACGCTACGCACCTGAGCCTGCAGATCGGCGGGAATCTTGGGCGACCTGTCGAGTGACAACGTCGCTTCCGCACCTTTCTCGGTTAGCGTCACCGCCGTCACCCTGCCCATCTGCACACCGCGATAGGTCACGTTGCTGAAGTGGTACAGACCACCGGAGGCCGGCAATTCCACTGTCACAATCAGGCGATCGATGCCGAGCAGCATGGGCACCCGCATATAGCCGAAGAACATCACCGAAACACCGACGATCCCCAAGATGGCGAAGACGATCAACTGGGTTCGAATGAAACGGGTGATCATCAGCCACCACCTCCAGGTGTCAGCGCCGGGTCCGGCGGTTCCGGTGGTCCCGGTGGTTCCGCTCCCGCGTATGGCCCGGCGAAGAATTGTGACGACGTGATGGCCTCTGCCTGAGGTAGCCAGGGTGCCGCCGGGGGCGGTGGGACCACCGGCAACAGCGGTGCGGTCGCCGACATCAACGCACCCGGCGCCCCCTCGGGCAGCGCCTCTGTCGGCGGCGGCGCGACACCGATCTTCAACGGATCGTAGGAGTAGTTCAGGTAATAGGGATCGCCCGGCGCCGGGATCAGTTTGGCGTTCTCGTCGCCCCAACGGGTTCCGAGCAGGAGCGTTCTCTTCAGTCGCGGATAGGTGAAATCTAAGTTGACGTACAGGTTGATGTAGTCACCGCGGGTGATCCGGTCAGCGAACGTCGGGCCATACGGAAAGGCGGTCAGCCACAGCAACGCGCCGTTCAGGTCCGGGCCGATGTCGGCGAGGGCCCCAAGTGCGGGTCCCAGGTTCTCCAAGTTCTTCACCAGGTCGTCACCGGCGTCGTCGACAAGACCAGTGGCGGTGTCGCTGAACTGCCCGAGCTTCTCGAGCGCGGTAGTCAAGTTCGGCCGCTCCTTGATCAACACGTCCAGTGCCGGCGGAATGTCTTTCAGCGCGCGGTCGATCACATCCCGTTGTCCAGCGAACGTGCCGGCGACCCGGTCCAGCTGCTTAACCAGGTCGATGATGTTGTCCCGCTGGTCATCAAGAACTCCGACAAAGGTGTCGAGTCGGGTGAGGAGTTCACGGATCTCGGGTTGTCGGCCCGACAGCGCGAGATTGAAGTTGTGCACGATGTCACCGAACTGCCCCAACCCGCCGCCGTTGACGATGGTCGACAGCGCAGACAGCGTCGCTTCGGTCGACGGATACGTCGACGTCTCGGTCAGCGGGATGGTGGTGCCGGGTTGCAGACGCCCCCTGGGCTCTTCGCCCAGGGGCGGGTTGAGCGCCAGATGCATCGAACCCAGCAGGCTGGTCTGCCCGACCGCTGCCACCACATTGGCAGGCACCACGATGTCGGGCTTGACCGAGATGACCACATCGGCGTGCCAGTCACGAACCGTCATCTTGCCGACACTGCCGACGATGACATCGTTCATCATCACCGGCGAATTCGACTCCAAGGTTGCCACGTTGGCGACCTCGACGTGGTAGGTGACCGCATGCCGCCCCTTAGCCACCGCTCCGGGCAGGGGTAGCGAGTTGACTCCCTGGAACGCGCAGCCCGTCAACGACACCGCAACGCATGAGCCAACGACCGCCAAACGCTGCACACTCTTCCGGCCAATCATGACGGCGGCATCCCTTCGGCTGGTAGCAAAGGTGCGTTAGGCGCCGCAGTCGACGGAAGCAGCATGCTGTCGACCGTCGTTGGCGCAGCCGGAGTATTCGTCAGGATATTGGGCGGCCCAGGGATCGGGGCGCCGTCGAACAACGCCGGCGACGGAATGCGGGACCCATGAGGGCTAGAGGTGTAGAGCCCCGGCGGACCAGGGGGCGCACCCCAGCCCGGCGGCGGCGGTACATCGCCCATGCCGGTGTAGGCAGACACCGTCGGCGGCGGCTCGGGAGGGTCACCTGGTCCCGCGCCTCCAGGAGCGAGCTTTGGATCGGTGTAGATCAGATGTCTCGGACTGATCGCCGGCCTCAGGTAGGGGTTCACCGGAAACGGAAGATCGCCAAAGTTGAGAAGGCGCAGCGCTGGGCCCAGGTATTGCTCGCAGAGTTTGGCGGTTTCCGGCGCAGTGGCGTTCACGACACCGCCGATCATGCCGCAAACGAAAAACACCGGGTCCGAGAAGTTCGCGAGCGAGAATGCGCCCGTTATTGCTCCACCGTTGGGGTAATAGATGTTCTGGTAGTTGGCGATCGCGTTGGGCATGATGTGCAGCACGTTCTCTAACGCCATTCGATGGTCTACCAGGATCTGGGTGACGTTGCCCAGCCGCTCGACCGTTTCGGAGGCTTGGTTCCCGGTGCCGGCGATAAAGCGCTGAACCTCGACGGTCGCGACCGACAGTTCAGACAACGCCGCGTCCAGATCGGACTTGCTGTCATTCACGACGCTGGACAGACTGGCCAGTCGATTTTCGAACATGACGATCTGCTGCTTGCTGTCGCGAAGTGCGGTGACGAAGATTTGCAGGTTCGTGATGATGTCAACGAGGTTGCCGCTGCCTTCGGCGAAGATCCGGGCCGCTCCGGACAGTTGAGCCAGTGTCTGCCGCAGCTTCACCCCATTGTCTTCCAGGGCGTCGGCAGCGCTGTCGAAGAATCGAGACACCGACGTACCCGCCGACCCGTCCCTTGGCCCCAGTTCCGTTGCCAAACGCGCCAACTGGGCCTTGACCTCGTCCCACTCGACCGGAACGGCGGTTCGATCCTTCGGGATCACCGCCCCGTTTCGCATAGTCGGTCCGCCACCGCTGCGATAGGCCGGTGTGAGCTGTACATATCGGGCCGAAATCAGGTTCGGCGCGACGATCACGGCCTTGGCGTCGGCCGGAACGGGCACGTCGCGATCAACCTTCAGGGTCATCTTCGCCTGGGTGCCTACGGGCTCGATCTTGTCGATGGTACCGACCTGGACGCCTGCTACCCGCACTCCGTCACCGGGATAGATCGACGTGGCCGCCGGGAAGTAGACGGTAACCGTGATCGGACTGAAAAAGGCCTGGCGAACCAGGAAGGCGGAGCCGGCAATCAGCAGAAGGGCCAGCAGGATCACCGTGCTGGTCACCAGGCGCTTACGGGTTGCCATCATTTGGCAGATCTCCTGGCTGAGGAAGGCTGTTGACGGGGAAGGGGAGCTCTGCGCGCGGACCGGCGTTGTCCGGTGGCTGCCCGGCGTTGACGCCGCGCCGGAACCCGAACGCGTAGTCCAGCCACGGCTGGAGGAGCTGCGCCGGGATGAGGTTGGGCACGAACGCGTTGTAGTAGGCGCCGTTCGACACGATCTCACCCTGCGTCAGATAATATTTAGCGGCGCCGGGCAGCATCTTGCCGATGTTGTCTCGTTGCCTCTCGAGCATCGCGGCCAACGTGTTGATCTTTTCCAGCGTCGGGGCCAGCTCCTGCTCATTGTCGGCAACCACGCCGGTCAGTTCCCGCGAGACCGCCGCGGTGTTGGCAAGCAAGCTGGTGATCGCGTACCGCCGGTCGTTCAGCACCGCGAGCAGGTCGCTGGCGTTGAGGATCAGCGCGTTGACCTGTCGGCTGCGCTCGGAGAAGATCCCGGTGACATCGCCCGCGGTCCTGAGCAACTCAGCCAGACCTTCGTCTCGATTGTTCAACGCCTGCGAGAGTCGAGACAAGCCGTCGAACGTCGGCCCTAACTGCGGAGCGACCTGGTCAAGTGTCTCTGCCAGCGTGTCCAGCGACTGGTTGAGTTCACCCATATCAATGCCGCCGGTATTGGTGGCGAGTTCGCCGACCGCGTCGGTCAACGTGAAAGGGGAGGTCGTGCGCGTCGTCGGAATAGCCTTATGCCGGTCGAGCTTGCCACTGCCGTCGGACTCCAGGACCAACACGCGTTCGCCGAGCAGGGTTCCGGTACGGACGTGCGCGCTGGTTCGGGAGCCGAGCGCGTACTTACCGTCGATGGTGAATCCGACGAGCGCGTCGCCGTTGTCGAGTGCAATCGAGGAAACCGAACCGACCTTGATTCCCGACACCGTGACGTCGTTGCCGACGTTGAGGCCACCGGCCTCGACGAAGAGCGCCTGATAGCGCGCTGCGGTTGCCCAGGATATCAATCGTTCCGGCTGCAGCCCGACAGCGATGACCAAGATGATCACGACGACGCCGATGAACCCGGTCCTGGCGAGTTCCGATCCGCCATACTTCAGCATCTACTCGTCCACGCACCTTCCGGTCTCTTGTTTGATCCAGGGGAAGACCACG
>CAXMSM010000419.1:0-11610 GCA_964195655.1 uncultured Gammaproteobacteria bacterium
AACTGGCTGTAGGTATTGGCCCGATAGCCCTGCACCACATGCTCGATGCGGACGTCCTCGTTGGCAGCGGGATCGACTTCACGGGTCACCACCAGGTAGTTACGCAGAGCGATGGCATGCAGGTGCTCTTCGGCGGTCCAGCGCCCCAGCCAACGGCCCCACTTTTCCGCAAGGATGAAGTGCTCGACGAGCTCGCGATTGTACGCGGCAAGGTTGTCCTTGGTGATCAGCAGAATCTCCAGCGCATCGGTGATGGGCTTGGGCAGCGTCGCCTCCGACGGATCCCAGTCGCGCCCGCCAAGGAATGCGAAGTTCTCGCCCTGCTCGAAGGGGACGTAGTCGTGGGGGTACCACAGGTCCTCGGAGTCGAGATGTCGCCGCAGCTCCTGCAGGACTACCGGTTCGAGTTCGACAGTCAGCGCATTAGCGACAGGTTTCTGTGCCATAAAGTAACTGTAACCCGCATACACACATTCCTGGAAATCAGGTACGGAGTGTCGCGCCCCGCCTACAGCGTGAGGCCCGGATACAGCGGGTTAGCGGCCAGCAATTCGGCTGAGGCCGCGCGTACCCGCTCGGCCGTGCCGTCGGCCAGGGTGTACTTGGCCTTGGAAACCCCAGACGGTCCCTGGTTCGGCTCCGTGCGGTTGAGCACCTCGACCACAAGTTCGGCTACGCGGTCGAAGTCGTCGGCGCCGAAGCCGCGGGTGGTCAGGGCCGGGGTGCCGAAACGGACGCCACTGGTGTACCAAGCGCCGTTGGGGTCGGCGGGGATCGCGTTGCGATTGGTGACGATCCCGGAGTCCAGCAGCGCCGACTCGGCCTGACGTCCGGTGAGCCCGAACGACGTCACGTCCAGCAGCACGATGTGGTTGTCGGTGCCGCCGGTGACCAGGCGGGCTCCTCGCTTGAGGAAACCATCGGCGAGCGACTTGGCATTGTCGGCAATGCGCTGGGCATATTCGCCGAACGCCGGTTGGCGCGCCTCGGCCAGTGCGACGGCCTTGGCGGCCATCACATGAGACAGGGGGCCACCGAGCACCATGGGGCAGCCCTTGTCGACGGCGGGGGCGAATTCCTCGGTGGCCATGATCAGCCCGCCGCGCGGCCCGCGCAGTGACTTGTGGGTGGTGGTCGTCGTGACGTGCGCGTGGGGCACCGGATCCTCGTCACCGATGAACACCTTGCCCGCAACTAGGCCGGCGAAGTGCGCCATGTCGACCATCAGGGTGGCCCCCACCTCGTCGGCGATCTCACGCATCTTCGCGAAGTTCACCCGGCGTGGGTAGGCCGAGTATCCGGCGACGAGCACTAACGGCTTGAACTCGCGGGCCGCGGCGGCAACGGCGTCGTAATCCAACAGCCCGGTTTCGGGATCGGTGCCGTACTGCCGCTGGTGGAACATCTTGCCGGAAATGTTGGGCCGGAAACCGTGGGTGAGGTGGCCGCCGGTATCAAGTGACATGCCCAACAGCCGCTGGTTGCCGAGCTTGGAACGCAGTGTTTCCCAGTCGGCCTCGGAAAGATTGTTGACGTGCTTGGCGCCGAGCTCGGCCAGGCCTGGTGCCTCGACACGAGTGGCCAGGATCGCCCAGTAGGCGACCAGGTTGGCATCGATCCCGGAATGGGGCTGCACATAGGCATACGGCGCGCCGAACAGTTCGCGAGCGTGCTCGGCGGCCAGCGCCTCGACGGTGTCGACGTTCTGGCAGGCCGCATAGAACCGGTGCCCAATAGTGCCCTCGGCATATTTGTCGGAGAACCAGGTGCCCATCGTTAGCAGCACCGCGGGCGACGCGTAGTTTTCGCTGGCGATCAACTTGAGCGAATCCCGTTGATCGGCAAGCTCTTTGCGAGTGGCAGCGGCGATTCGCGGCTCGACGGTCTCGATCACCCGAAGCGCAGCGCGGTAGGCCTCGCTCGCAGTGTCGGCATACCCGGAACCCGGGGCGGCGACCGAGGAGGTCACGGACTCTGCAGTCATGGGACGAGCCTAGTCGGGCGAAGATCAAGCGGCGACGCAGGAGCCACGTTGACTGTGCGGCGACGCAGGAGCCACGTTGACTGTGCGGCCTCATACGTTCGCTGCGGCGCGTTGCGAATAAAACCGCACATTCCGGCCAGCGGGGCCCACGTCAAGCGGCCCGCAACGACGACGGGATCAGCGGCTCGTCGAGCAGGGTGCCGAAGCGCTCGGTCAAGCTCACCCCGACCGGTCGCGCGTCCAACCACTCGCGCAGTAGGCGGTAGCCCTCGACGTAAGTGCTCGTATAGGCACGCCAGAGTGGCGAGGATAGGAAACGCAGCGTCTGACGGCCGCGTTCGTCGTTGACCAGTAGCCACTGCTTGAGGAAATCGACGACGTGGTCGACGTCGCGGTGTTCGTCGTGCAGCATCAGCGCAGCATCCTGGCGGACGTCGGCCAGGGCGGCCGTCGCCTCCGAGATCATCTGGGCCCGCTCGCCGTCGAATCGCAGGCCTAGGTCGGCGTAGATATCGGCCGCCCAGGTACCCCAGTTCGGGCCGACTCCGGCATACAACGCCAGATCGGCCAGTCCCTCGGCCATGAGGCATTGCGGGGTGTTGACCAGGAAGATCGTCTGCTCGGTCTGGCCTCGGCCCTCAACGAGTCCGGCTTCTTTCCGACAGTGTTCGGTGTGGTGGCCGGGATAGGACTCGTGGGCCACCAACCGGGGCAGGTTCGACATCTGCTGTTTGAGGTCACCGTTAACGGCAACCGTGGACCGGTAGCCGCCGAGGTAATAGTTGAAGCCCGACCAAGGCTTGTCGGTGACGACCTCGTAGTCGATGGTCTCCCTGGCGGGCAGCGGGAAAGTCGCGCGGACGCGGTCGCGCAGCGCACTGGAGAACGCATGGATGCACTCCTCGAGGCGGGCCGGCGGAATCTCCTCCGACGCGCGGTAGGCCTGCATCCGGTCGGTGAGCGTGCCGGAGCCACCGAGCGCGGCGTCCAGCTTGGCGTGAGCCTCCCTGTAGTGGTCGGGATCTCCCTTGGTGATCCGGACGTCGAAGTAGGACTCGACTTCGTCGACGAACCCGACCTCCTCGCCGGCGAACTTGCGGCCGGCGCAGGCCAATGCCCGCAGGTGCGCACCGGTGAACGCCGCGCGTGCGTCGTCCAGACCGGCCGGCAATTCGGCCAGCAGGCGCTCGGCCTGGCGGGCCAGATCGGCGGGGTCCGGTTGCGGCTCCGCCTGGACTATTCGTTTCAACGCGGGATCACCGGTGAACGAGTCGACGTAGCCCTCCTCGACTCTGTCGAAGCGCAGTCCGAGCAACAGGTATTCACGGATCAGGGAGGCCGAAGCGGCGGAATCCATACCGGGGTCCATACGGCCCTACGCTAACTGCAACACTGGTGACATGGCGCGGCTGAGCGAACCCAGCCCCTACGTGGAGTTCGACCGAAGTCAATGGCGTGCACTTCGAATGTCGACGCCGCTAAAACTGACTGAGGACGAGCTGGTCAGGCTGCGGGGTCTCGGCGAGAAGATCGACTTGCTCGAGGTCGAGGAGGTATACCTGCCGCTGGCTCGACTAATCCATTTGCAGGTGGCCGCTCGCCAGCGGTTGTTCGCCACGACGGCGGAATTCCTCGGCGAGCCGCAACAGAACCCCGACCGGCCGGTGCCGTTCGTCATCGGCGTCGCGGGCAGCGTGGCCGTCGGGAAGTCGACCACCGCCCGCGTGCTCCAGGCGCTGCTGGCGCGCTGGGAGCACCACCCTCGCGTCGACCTCGTCACCACCGACGGTTTCCTCCATCCCAACGACGAGTTGGACCGACGGAACTTGATGCACCGGAAGGGTTTTCCAGAGAGCTACGACCGTAGGGGATTGATGCGGTTCGTCACCGCAGTGAAGTCGGGCGCTGACGCGGTGTGCGCGCCGGTGTATTCACACCTGCTCTACGACGTCGTGCCCCGCGAGAAACAGATCATCAAACACCCCGACATTCTGATTCTCGAAGGTCTCAACGTGTTGCAGACCGGCCCGGCGCTGATGGTGTCCGACCTGTTCGATTTCTCGGTTTACGTGGACGCGCGCATCGAGGACATCGAGCAGTGGTACGTCTCACGGTTCCTGTCGATGCGGGCGGGCGCGTTCGCCGATCCTGCCTCGCATTTCCACCACTACTCCGTGCTGCCCGACGATCGGGCCGTGTTCGCTGCCCGCGACATCTGGCATTCGATCAACCTGCCGAACCTGATCAACAACATCCTGCCGACCAGGCCGCGGGCCACGCTGGTGTTACGTAAAGACGCCGACCACTCGATCAACCGGTTGCGCCTCCGCAAGCTCTAGCTGATCCGGCGCAGCCCGACGTATTGCACCGTGCCGATCACGGCGGTGTACAGCGCCCCTCCGAGCAACAGCGCCACACCCCATCCGGTCAACGGCCAGACTCCGGCCACCTCCGCCGCAACGAAGCCGACCGTGAACAGGGCATTGGCCGCGATGGTCGCGACGGCGCCAGGGCGAACCCGCGCAAGACCTGCCAGCCAGTAGACGACCACGCAATAGACGAGAAAGAAAACACCGAGCGCGTATTCGATCGCCACCGGAATACCGGTCGCGGACGACAACCACCCGGCGGCGGCCACAAACGGGATGCCGACGACCCCGACCAGCACAGCGTCCAGGCGCATCGCGAAGCGCAGCAGCCCGTCCCTGGTGGCGGTGGCGGCGGATGCAGTGGATGCAGTCATCGAGCGTCCCTTCCGATAGTGGGTGATCCTGCCGGGTGACCGGTGCCGGAGTCGACGCCGCAACCTCTTACGACGGCGACTCCGGACCAATCTTGTCACCTACGATCGGCCGAACTCACTGCCAGATCGACACCGGACGCTGCCAGACACTGCCAATCCCAGGTCAGAGACTTGCCGAAATGGCGGTTAAGCAGAATGAGTTCGAGTACGGACCTGCGGGAATGCGATTTCGGCGCTAGCGAACTGCGGCGAGATTTCGGCGCTAGCGAACTGCGGCGAGACTGCTGCGCAGGTCCGTGGCGATTGTCCCGGCCGCAGCATTCTGCCAGTTGTGCAGCGACCGCTGCGGCACCTCGGTGACCAGCCACTGCCAGGCTTGGCGGGCGACGGGATCCAGTCCCGCGGCCGTCGCGTTCTGGGCGTAGGCGCGCACCCCGACGACATACGGGAAGTACAGCGAGTTGTAGTGACGCCACTGCTCGGTGGTGCCGAATTGATCGCCGTCGCGTGGCTTGAGGCCGGCAATCCGTTCGGCCAGTAACGCCCGCAGCTCATTGGCCCGCTCCAACGGCTGGTCCGGCGCGCCGCGACGGTCCAGTCGCTCATCGATATCCGGCAACGCCGTCAACGGGCTGGCGACAAGTTTGGATAGATCGCCATAGTGCCCGAGTGCGCGGCGGGTGACCCGGACGAAGGTCTCCTCGTCCATGGCGTCCAACGGGTTGCCCGACCGCAACGGCAGCGCCGCCTCGGTGCTACGAAGGGCGGCGCGGTCGGCACGCAAACCCGGTGAACGCGAGAAGGCGAGCCGATCAAGCAGGCCCGCCAGCGGGTCGGCCAGCACGTTGATCGCAATGGCGATCGCGAGGCTGGTGAACAGCAGGACGACCATCGTGGCGTTCTGGCCCGCGACGGCCAGACCGATCAGCAGCTGGCCACCGAACAGGACGGCCACCAGCATCGTCCCGGCGAACGAACGCAGCATGTCTTTGCGCAGCGCCTGCCCTTCGTCGAAAGCGTCCCCGATGGCGACCGCGACGCCGAGCAGCGCGACGTCGAACCCGGTGGAGGCCAGGGCCAGCCAGCTGGGCACCAGCCCGAGGGGAATGATCAGGATCGCGTTGCCGAGCGCGAAGAACAACGTCGCCACCACGATGAAGCCGACGACGGGCCCCGGTTGTGAGCGAGCGATCACCGCGTGGATCATCGCGCCCAGCGACGAGGCTGACACCGCGGCGAACATCACCCAGTGGCCAAGCCGCAGCGGACCCTCTACATCGCCTGCCATCGCGGCACCGGCGAACGCGACCATCGCGACGCAGGCCACCAACGCGACCCCGCCGGCACGGCTACGCCAGGTGCCGCGGGGCCTCGACAATTCCAGCAGAACCGCGAACCAGGCGATGCCGGGCACCGCAACAAGGTAGATCTCGAGCTGGCTCAGGAGCTCCGACGTGCTGACCAGCCGGACTTCTGCGCTGACCAGCCGAACGGCGTCGAGGGCCACCACGACAGAGAAGCTGGTCAACCCGACCGACGCCAGCACGAGCACCAGTTTGCGGGGGTCGCGGGCCAACAGATATAACCCCAGCCACCAGCTCAGTACGAAGACGAGCGCTGACAGCGCGACCACGACTGACGTCCTTACAGCCCGTAGCGGCGGTGCCTGGCGCTGAAATCGCGCAAGGCGCGTAAGAAGTCGACGCGGCGGAACTCGGGCCAGTAGGCATCGGTGAACCACATCTCCGAGTACGCGCTCTGCCATAGCAAAAATCCCGACAGTCGCTGTTCGCCCGAAGTTCGAATTACCAGATCTGGGTCGGGCTGCCCTGAGGTGTACAGATTCTCCGAGATCGCCTGGGCAGTGACCGCCTCGATCAATTTGTCGCCAGTGACGCCGTTGGCCAGTTCCTTGCTCAGCAGCCCGCGGACCGCGTCGATGATCTCCTGACGACCGCCGTATCCGACGGCGACGTTGACATGAAAGGACGCAGCCTGCGCCGCTGCGCCCGTCGACTGCACGGCGTCGCGCAGCCGGCGCGCGGGCTTCTCACCGAGCAGCTCCAGATCGCCGACGGTGCGCACGCTCCACTGGTTGGCCGGCGCACATATCTCCTCGACGACCTCGGTGATGATCTCGATGAGCGACGCCACCTCGTCGGAATCACGCAGGAGGTTCTCGGTCGACAGCAGGTACACCGTGGCCATCTCGATGCCGACTTCCTGACACCAGCGCAGCATCTCGGGGATCTTGTGGGCGCCGACCCGGTAGCCGTAGCTGACGTCGTCATGCCCAAGCTGGCGGGCCCAGCGCCGATTGCCGTCACACAGGACCGCGATGTGGCGGGGCAACTCCGATCGCGAGGGCGACAACCCATGACGCAGACGCATCTCATAGAGCCGGTACATCGGCTCCTTGAGACGTCGCGGGATGAGGTCCACGAGGGTCAAGACTACTGTGGCGCGGGGAAACCCTATGCAATGCAGCGGAGGTGACATGGCCACGTCCTTTGATCCCGTCGATACTGCAGGCTCTGATGATCCGGTCGACTTTGCGGGCTCTGACCGCCCGAATTCGTCGCACGAACCAGAAGACCTTCCCGAAGCAGTCGCCGAAGGCGTCGCACAATTCCTGGGTAAGCCGCGGGCGCGGGGCTGGATCCATGTGTATTCGGCCCTCGTCGCAGTCGTCGCGGGCGCCGCACTGGTGGCGGTGTCGTGGTCGGTGGAATCTACGCGCGCCGGTATCGCCACGCTGATTTACACACTGACCATCGTCGCGATGTTCGCCGTGAGCGGCACCTACCACCGGGTTAACTGGAAGTCGGCTGGAGCGCACAAATGGATGAAGCGCGCCGATCACTCGATGATTTTCGTGTTCATCGCGGGCAGTTACACACCGTTCGCGCTCCTCGCGCTGCCCGAGCGCAGCGGCATGACTCTATTTTGGATCGTGTGGGGCGGTGCGTCAGCCGGCGTGGCGCTGAAGATGTTGTGGCCCTCGGCTCCGCGATGGCTCGGCGTGCCCCTCTACATCCTGCTGGGCTGGGTGGCCGCCTGGTTCATCGGTCCGATCATGCACGGCGCGGGCGTCGCGGCGATCGTGCTGCTGATCGTCGGTGGAGCGCTGTACAGCATCGGCGGGGTGTTCTACGCGCTGAAGTGGCCGAATCCGTGGCCGACGACGTTCGGTCACCACGAGTTCTTCCACGCGTGCACGGCAGTCGCAGCGATCTGCCACTACATCGCGATGTGGTTCGCCGTTTTCTGAGTGAATCGGGCGCGCAAACCGACGCTGACCGTCCTCAAACGCGCCGGATCCGCTAGAGCTGGGTGATGTTCTCCGGGCCCCAGTAGGCCTTCATCGCCGAGATCTTGCCCTCGTTGTCGAACGACATGGTGCTGATGATCTCCATGCTCATTTTCCCGCCCTCACCGAGGTCGAGGACCAGTCTCCAGAAAAACGCGACCTCGTGCCCGAGCGCGCGCAGAGTGAGGATCTCGCCACTGCCCTTGACCGCCTCGATGCTGGCGTAAAACCCGCGGATCGCATGTCGACCGATGTGTACCTCGCTGCCGACCGGATCCTCGACGGTGGCGTCGTCGGCGTACAGCGCGACCACGTCGTCGGCGCGGCTTTCGCCGACCAGCTCGAGATAGCGATTGACGGTCTGGGTCATATGCTCGGCACTCGGCATGGCCGCGAGGCTACACGTAGTGTTCCAACGCGGCAGCAAGATCCACGGCGGTCGAGACAGGTAGGTCGCGCACGACCGCGATCTGGATCGGACTACGTACCTCCGCCTCCGCGACCGCCAGCGCCTCGGCTGTCCATTGCTGCCAGTGCACCGGGTTGTCTGCATGCTGGCGCAGGTAAGGACTGGTCGCCGAGGCAAGCGTGTTTGAGGTCGGGGCCTCAGCCCGGCCCACGCGGTATCCCGTCGGCCGGGGGCTCGGTGGTGGTGTCCGGATCGACCCCCATGGTCCCGTCGAGCCGGTTCTCGCCCGGCGACTCTGCCCCTTCAGAGTTCTCGGTGTCGAAGGATTGGGGCAGGCGGCGAAGGTGCCGATTCATCGACCACACCAGCGCGAAGGTACCGATCAGCAGAAGAACCACCACGATGAGCCCGATCGGACTGGCTTTTCCGAAGTCAGGCCCGGTCTGCCGCGGCCCGTCCTGGGCCAACACCCCGGTCATCAGTTCCAGGCTGAATACCATCGCATTGTTCATTCGCACCCCTCGATTCCGGCGAATAGATCAGTCTCGGGCAGTCGCACCGGCACCCGTGACCGGGCGAGCTCGAACTCCTCGGTCGGCCAGAGCCGCTCCTGCCACTCCATGGGCGCAGTGAAGAAGAAACTCTTCGGGTCGATCTGAGTGGCATGGGCGAGCAGGGCCTCGTCACGCTGGGTAAAATACTTCGAACATTCGATCTGAGTGGTCACCCGATTGGCGAGCAGATCCTCGTTCGGATCCCACTTTTCCAACCATTTGGCGAACGGCCCCTCCTTGCCATGCTTGGCGAACTCGTCCTGCAGCACCTGCATCCGCTGTCGCAGAAACCCGTGGTTGTAGTAAAGCTTGAGCGCGCCCCACGGCTCACCGGCGTCGCCATAGAGCCTGTGGTCGGCAGCCGCCTCGTACGCGGCCACTGACACCTGGTGACAGCGGATGTGGTCGGGGTGGGGGTATCCGCCGTTCTCGTCGTAGGTGGTAATCACATGCGGCTTGAATTCGCGGATCACCCGCACCAAAGCTTCGGTGGACAACTCCAGTGGTTCCAGCGCGAAGCAGCCCTCCGGTAGCGGAGGCAACGGGTCGCCTTCGGGCAGTCCGGAGTCGACGAACCCCAGCCATTGGTGGTCGACGCCGAGGATCTCCGCAGCCCTGGCCATCTCGTCACGGCGGATGTCGGCCATCCGGCCGTGGACCTCGGGCAGGTCCATCGCCGGGTTAAGGATGTCACCGCGCTCCCCACCCGTGAGGGTCACGACCATGACGCGCGCGCCTTCGTCGGCGTAGCGCGCCATCGCCGCGGCGCCCTTGCTGGACTCATCGTCCGGGTGGGCGTGAACGGCCATCAACCGCAGTTCGCTCAACCTATTCCCTCTTAGCTACTCGCCGGCTGACACTCACGCTGAAACACACTCAAGGTCAAACCACATTTACTGGCCCTATAGTTCCAGTTCTAGTACACCCATCCGACCGACGGGCATGCAAAACGAGATGATCGAGCGTCCCGCCGCCCGCTATGGACGGCAACGGCTGACCCGGCGCGCGCGGCGCTGGATCGCCACAGGATTGACCGCACTGGTGTTGGTGGCGGGCGTGACGATCGCTGCCGTGGCCTTTGTGCGGCTCGGCGCCGGCGATGTCAAGGGCGAATTGGCCGGCTATCGCATCGTCGATGATAAAACCGTCGAGGTGACCGCCAGCGTCACGCGCGACGACCCATCTCAACCGGTCGTGTGCATCGTTCGAGCCCGGTCCTACGACGGCAGCGAGACCGGGCGGCGCGAGGTCTTGGTGCCACCATCGACCGAGAAGACAGTGCAGGTCATGGCCCTTGTGACGACTAGCAGACCGGCGGTCGTCGGCGACGTCTACGGCTGCGGCAGCGACGTACCGTCATACCTGGTGGGCACCTAACAGGACGGACGCGCAACAAACGGACAACAGCGAAATTCCGAGAATCGGGCATCTGCCCGGTGCTATCATGGATCGATACACGGTTCCTGCTGGGGCCGTGTATTGCTGCATTTTGGTGCGCCGGATTGAGCGCCCGTGATCGCGGCAATACACGAACGACAGCTGCGGGCGCCGTGTCAGATCTTCTTACGCGACAAGCGCGGGAGCAACGACGACGGGAGCGCGACGACATGACCGACACCCAGGTCACCTGGTTGACCGAGGAGGCATCCGACCAGTTGAAGGCGGAGCTTGAGCACCTGATCGCTCACCGGCCTGTCATCGCCGCCGAGATCAACGATCGTCGAGAAGAAGGTGACCTGCGTGAAAACGGGGGCTACCACGCCGCCCGCGATGAGCAGGGTCAGCAGGAGGCCCGCATCCGCCAGCTGCAGGAACTCCTCAACAACGCCAAAGTGGGCGAGCCTCCCAAACAGTCCGGTGTGGCGCTGCCCGGATCGGTGGTCAAGGTCCAGTACGGCGACAGCGAAGACGAAACCGAGACGTTCCTCATCGGCACCCGGCAGGAGGGCATCAGCGACGGCAAACTCGAGGTGTACTCGCCGAATTCACCGCTGGGTGGGGCGCTGCTGGACGCCAAGGTCGGCGACGTCCGCACCTACTCGATCCCCAACGGCAACACCGTCGCGGTCAAGCTGCTTAGCGCGGAGCCCTACCACTCCTGATCGTTGCGCGGTGTCGAGTTCGGAGCGCATGGCACCCTCGCGCTACTCTCCAGCTCATGGCGCAGATCGCCGAGGACCTGTTTTTGCTGTTGGTGGACAATGCGTCCGCGCAGCCTGGGCTGGACGGCCCGCGTCGCGACCACGTGCTGGCGGCCGCAACTCTCCTCGATCTGGCGCATGCCTGCCGCATCCGTCCAGCGGTCGAGGGCGAATCAGTGCAGCCAGGACGGCTGGTCGCACTGGTGGGGGAAGGGCTGAGGGATCCGGTCACCGAGCCCGCGTTCGAGCTGCTCCGACAAAAGCCGCTGAGCCCTGGTGCCGCGATCAAGAAGATCGGCAAGAACACTCAGAACCGTCTGGTCGATCACCTGGAGCAGACCCGGCAGGTACATCGAAATACCCTGCCCTCCAAACGCTTTGCCCGGACCCACACATTTCCGCTGACGAATCGGGATCGGGTCGGGCCGGCACGCGCAGCGCTGCTGTCCGCGTTGTTCGACCGCACGCC
>CAXMSM010000420.1:0-3183 GCA_964195655.1 uncultured Gammaproteobacteria bacterium
GCTGGACCAGGGCTATTCCTACGGCTTGTTGTGGGTGGCAGCGGTCGCGGTCATCGTCGGCGGTGTCGCGCTGTTCATCGGCTACACCGCCAAGGAGGTGGCGCACGCGCAGGAAGTCAAGGACGCGATCGACGCCGGAGAGCTTTAGCTCGCCGAACCCGACCCTGGGTCGGCCCAGTCAGTAAGGTTGTCGGCTGTGATCACCCGCATGTCCGAGCTGTTCCTGCGCACCCTTCGGGAGGACCCGGCCGACGCCGAGGTGCCGAGCCACAAGTTGTTGATCCGGGCCGGCTATATCCGGCCGATCGGCCCCGGTCTGTACAGCTGGCTGCCGCTGGGGCTGAGGGTGCTTCGCAAAATCGAGTCCGTCGTCCGTAGCGAGATGAATGCCATTGGGGGACAGGAGATCCTGTTCCCCGCGCTGTTGCCCCGTGGCCCCTACGAGACGACGAACCGGTGGACGGAGTATGGCGAAGGCGTCTTCCGGCTGAAGGACCGCCGCGGCAACGACTACATGCTGGGGCCTACGCACGAAGAGTTCTTCACTCTGACGGTGAAGGGGGAGTGTTCTTCCTACAAGGATTTTCCGCTGAGGCTGTACCAAATCCAGACGAAGTACCGCGACGAGGCCCGCCCGCGGGCGGGCATCCTGCGTGGGCGCGAGTTCATCATGAAGGACTCCTACTCCTTCGACATCGACAACGCCGGCCTCGAAAACGCCTATCACGCACACCGCGGGGCTTACCAGAAGATCTTCGAACGGCTGGCGGTGCGTTACGTCATCGTGGCGGCGGTGTCGGGGGCGATGGGTGGCAGCGCGTCAGAGGAGTTCCTGGCAGAGAGCGAAGCCGGGGAGGACACTTATGTGCGCTGCCTTGAGTCCGGATACGCTGCCAACGTCGAAGCCGTGATCACTGCGATACCTGAGGCGCCACCTACCGACGGAGTGCCTGAACCTGTCGTGCACGACACCGGTGATACCGCGACTATCGCCACCTTGGTCGACTGGGCCAACGGCGCCGGACTCGGCCGGCGGATCACCGCCGCGGACACGCTCAAGAATGTGCTACTCAAGGTGCGCCAACCCGGCGGCGAGTGGGAACTGCTTGCGGTCGGGGTACCTGGTGATCGTGAGGTCGACGACAAGCGCCTCGGCGCGGCGCTGGACCCGGCCGAGTACACGATGCTCGATGAGGCCGACTTCGCCAAATATCCGTTCCTGGTCAAGGGGTACATCGGACCGAAGGGCTTGCTGGCCAACGGGGTTCGCTTTCTTGTCGACCCGCGAGTCGTCGACGGCACGAGCTGGATCACTGGTGCTGACGAGCCGGGGCGTCACGTCGTCGGACTGGTCGCGGGCCGCGACTTCATTCCCGACGGCACCATCGAGGCGGCCGAGGTCCGAGAGGGGGACCTCTCGCCCGATGGTGCGGGACCGCTGGTCGCCGCGCGGGGTATCGAGATCGGCCACGTCTTCCAGCTCGGCCGCAAATATGCCGATGCGTTCACCGCCGACGTCCTCGGGGAGGACGGCAAGCCGGTCCGGCTGACGATGGGCTCCTACGGCATCGGGGTGTCGCGCCTGGTGGCGGTCATCGCTGAGCAGTATCACGACGAACTCGGGTTGCGTTGGCCGCCGGCGGTGTCGCCGTTCGACGTGCACGTGGTGATCGCGAACAAGGACGCCGCCGCGCGCGAAGGGGCCACCGAGCTGGCTGCCGAGTTGGATCGGCTCGGCACCGAGGTGCTGCTGGATGACCGCAAGGCATCCCCAGGGGTGAAATTCAAAGATGCCGAGTTACTCGGGGTGCCGTGGATCGTCGTGGTGGGGCGGGGGTGGGCCGACGGTGTCGTTGAGCTACGCGACCGCCTCAGCGGCGAGAAGCGGGAAGTCCCGATCGGGAACGCGGCCGGCGAAATAAGCGCAGCAATCGCAGCGGCGATCGGATAGCGCGCGGCTTATCTCGAAAAATTATTCGGAACCGCCGGGGAATGCGACGGTGATGGTGGTGTCGCCGCGGACGCGGCGCCAACGCGCAGCCATGACGGCGCTTTCGGTCAGCCTGGTGACTGCGAACGCCCGCATACTCTGATCGGTCGCCTGCTCGATGACGGCCCGCCACGCGGTGCCAGAATCCTGCTCCATCGTCACCGCAAGGTCGGCGGCATCGGCGGGAGCGTCGACCTCCATCGGCAGCGAATATCCAGCGGCGGGTAGCGGTGCCGCGACACCATCGTCGTCGAGCATCGCGACCGCCGCCTCCCGGCGTGTCCGGTGCTGGGCCATGGCTTCTGAAACGAGGTAGTTGACCTCGGGAATCGAATGCGCCGACACGATGCCGTATCCGTAGATCGTGGCGTGCTCGGTGGCGATCGCGTCGAACAATGCACCGTCGGCGCCGCTCGGGCGAGTCGGTGCCGTCGGGTCGGGTAGCGGACTTGGAGAAGTCATCTCGCACCTCCTTCCGTGGTCAATGCCACGGTGTAGGAGGCCGTGCACGCTGCGGCGATGGATCCGAGCAGCCCCGCGCGATAACCGGACAGTGCTGCGGCGGCCTGCGCGGCGCTGTCGGCCGACGCCCGCAACGCACCGACCACGTCGTCGACTGTGGGCGCCGGCTGGTCTGCCGATGAGGGCACCCCCGTCGCCGTTGTGGTCGTGGGGGTGGTCGTGGGGGCGGCATGGCCGGTCATTCGCACGATCTCCTCGGCGAGGGCCTCGGCGTGCGCCGATCGCTGCGCGGCAACCTCGGCGAGTGCGTCCACCGCGCTCCCGCGAGCGGTGGCGGCTTCGGTGGCCAGCTGGCTGTCGGACCGGGCACGGTCGAGCGCGGTCGTCAGATCGTCGAGATCGGGCGGTGGTGGTGGGGTGGTGCCGCAGGCCGCCGATGTCACCGCCGTCGCGCCGAGAGTCACCAATGCGGCGGCCCCGGCGAGCAGGCGTCGACGGCTGACGGTAGGCGGGCTGCTCTGCACGAGCAACATCCTGCCATTCCCCCGGCCCCTTCCTGTGGCGCCGCCCGAGCCGACCGAGTTTGGTGTCAGCCTGCGGCGGCGGCCGATTTTCGCCATTTGGCACGCCTACGCTGGCGTATCGTGGAGTCTCGGGTACCTGGTGGTCGTGTTCTCACGAAACCCTGGCAACCCTGTCCGGACAACTCAAGATGAGGAGCTCGCCGTGGC
>CAXMSM010000421.1:0-2124 GCA_964195655.1 uncultured Gammaproteobacteria bacterium
GACCACAGATGGTCCATCACGGACCGTTCCAGCTCCCCAAGCCGCGTCACCTTGGCCATCTTCGGTTCATCTCCTGCCAGCTTTACCTCAAAGCGTACTACGCGATTACTACCGCGTGTCGTATCGCGTTCCGTGCCCATCGATCTCGGCCACGGCAGCGGCGCCGCGGATGTCGACGTCATGATGTTCACCGGCCCATTCGTCGAGTTTGTGAGTCCAGTCACAGGGGGTAGCCCCCTCAACCCTACTTACTATCGTAAGGCTTACCTAACTCAGAATGGAGTGTTGTGGCGGTTGTTCCCGCTACCCCGCTCTCCGGCGTCGGTGTCAGGCGTGTAGACACGAGCCGTGGCAACTGACCTTCCCGCGGGCCTGGGCGGCGGATTCGACTCAGAGCTCGGCCTGACCTACCTGGAGCTGACCCCCGACGGCGGGCGCGCGCAACTGGAGATCACCGACAAACTGTTTCAACCTCAAGGGATCGTGCACGGTGGCGTGTACTGCTCCATCGTCGAGAGCCTGGCCAGCGTCTCCGCTCATGTCTGGCTGACCGAGAACGGTGGCGGCACCGTGGTCGGGGTCAACAACAACACCGACTTCCTGCGCGCGATCACCTCGGGTGTAGTGACTGCCGCGTCCACCCCGATTCATCGCGGACGCCGTCAGCAGCTGTGGCTGATCACCATCACCGACGCCGACGGCCGCCTCGTGGCGCGCGGCCAGGTTCGGCTGCAAAACCTTCCCACTGCGTAGACGAACGATGCGCGTGCGCTGCTGACTGCCCCCAGCCGTGGCAAGATCGCCCACTATGCGTTTGACCCCGCATGAACAGGAGCGGTTGCTGATCTCCTATGCAGCCGAAGTTTCCCGCCGCCGCCAGGCCCGCGGCCTGAAACTCAACCATCCCGAAGCCGTCGCGCTCATCACCGATCACATCCTCGAGGGCGCGCGCGACGGCCGCACCGTGGCAGAGTTGATGGTCAGTGGCCGCGCAGTGCTCAGCCGCGACGACGTGATGGAGGGAGTGCCCGAAATGCTCAACGATGTCCAAGTGGAGGCGACGTTCCCGGACGGCACCAAGCTCGTCACCGTCCACCACCCGATCCCGTGAGGCAGTGCCTATGAGCGAAAAATCTGCCGATCGCGCATACCTCACGCCGGGCGAGGTCCTGTTCGGCGAGGGCGCCATTGAGATCAATGCGGGTGCACAGCGGCTGGAGTTGGAGATCGTCAACACCGGCGACCGGCCAGTCCAGGTTGGCAGCCACGTGCATGTACCGCAGGCCAACAGCGCGTTGCAGTTCGATCGGTTCGCCGCACACGGGCACCGGTTCGACATTCCGGCTGGCACTGCGATCCGGTTCGAACCCGGTGTAGCACAGCGTGTCCACCTCGTTCCGCTGGCCGGCACCCGCGAGGTGTACGGACTCAGCCTGAGCCCCCCGGGGAAATTGGACTCCGGACAACCGGGCAAATTGGACGCGCGATGAGCGAGCTGACCCGCGCCCGCTACGCTGCCCTGTTCGGTCCGACCACCGGTGACCGCATCCGTCTGGCTGACACCGATCTGTTCGTTGAGATCACCGAGGACCGCAGCGGCGGACCTGGTAGGGCCGGCGACGAGGCGGTCTTCGGTGGCGGGAAGGTCCTTCGCGAGTCGATGGGGCAGTCGCGTGCGACACGCGCCGATGGAGCACCCGATACCGTCATCACTGGTGCGGTCATCCTCGACTACTGGGGAATAATCAAGGCCGACATCGGCATTCGCGACGGCCGTATCACCGCGATCGGGAAAGCGGGAAATCCCGACATCATGTCCGGTGTACACCCCGACCTGGCGGTAGGCCCGTCAACCGAGATCATCGCGGGGAATGGCCGAATCCTCACCGCGGGAGCCATCGACTGCCACGTCCACCTGGTCTGTCCACAGCTCATGGAGGAGGCACTCGGTGGCGGCATCACGACGATGGTCGCGGGCGGCACCGGCCCCGCCGAGGGCAGCAAGTCCACCACCGTCACGCCCGGGGCCTGGCACCTGGCACGAATGCTCGAGGCGATGGACTCCTGGCCACTCAATATCGCACTACTGGGTAAGGGCAACACCGTCAGCGCCGAGGGGATGTG
>CAXMSM010000422.1:0-3540 GCA_964195655.1 uncultured Gammaproteobacteria bacterium
GGGCGATCTCCTCGGACCAGAACCGGTGTTGCTGCCCGGTGATCCAGCTGTCGAGGAGGCATTGGACGCTGCGGAGAACCCCGCCGTCGTGGCCGCGGCGCATCCATCGGCCTCGATCGCGTGGGCATTGCTCGCCGAAGACGCACTCGGCGAGGGCCAGGCGGTCACCGCATACGCCTACGCGCGCACCGGTTACCACCGTGGGCTTGATCAACTGCGGCGCAGCGGTTGGAAGGGTTTCGGTCCGGTGCCTTTCTTCCATGAACCCAACCGGGGCTTTCTGCGATGCGTCGCGGCGCTGGCCCGAGCCGCCGGCGCGATTGGAGAGACCCCGGAATTTCAGCGGTGCCTCGACTTGCTCGACGACTGTGATCCGTTTGCGCGCGAAGAGCTCGGGCTGTCCTGACCTGGCCGGCCTACCGGGTGTTGCTTTCGCATTCGCAGTCGGTGGAGTCAGGTGGTTCCACCTGAACCGTCGAGTGGTTGAGGCCGCGCGCGGTGAACACGGCACGGGCGCCGTTGAGCACCAGCGCCGAGCTCCGCTTGCTGGTCAGGTGCGCGGTCACCATGTCTTTGCCCGGAACCAGGGTCCATACGTGCAGGTCGTGCACCTCGGTGACGCCCTCGACGGCGCCCAGCGCCGCCCGCAGCTCCTCGACGTCGATATGACTGGGGGAAGACTCGGACAGGATGTGTAGTGCGGCCCGGGCCAACGAGATGGCGCGGGGCAGCACCCACAGGGCCACCAACACGGCGACGACGACGTCGGCGTAGGGCCACCGCGTGGTGACTGTGACGATGCCGGCGATCAGCACTCCGACGCTGCCGAGGGTGTCGGCGAGGACCTCCATGTAAGCGCCCTTGACCGCGAGACTGGTCTCGGCGTGGGACCGCAACAAGAGCACGACCACAGCGTTGGCCAACAGTCCGACCAGTGCGACGACGATCAGCGGGACACCGGGAACATCGGGGGCATCCCCGAGCCGTTCGAATGCCTCGAACAAGATGAAGCCTGCGACCCCGAGTAGCAGCACCGCGTTGGCTACCGCGGTGAAGACTTCTGCGCGGTGCCAGCCGTAGGTCCGCGAGGGTGACGCGCTGCCGCGCTGCGCCAGCAGCACAGCGGTCAGTCCCATGAACATGGCCACCAGGTCGGTCAGCATGTGGCCGGCGTCGGCCAGCAGAGCGATGGAGTTGATCGCCAGCGCTGTTGTCAGCTCGACGACGAAGAAGATCGACAGGATGCCCGCCGCGATGAGCATGCGCGAAACGCGGGTGTCGGCATTCCCGTGATTGTGTCCCGCACCCATGGCCTGAAATATATGCGGATACTTGCATATATGACAAATGGCTGGGCCCGGAAGTGCTCGGTAGCATCGCCTGATGGCTGAAAGCCGGGAGTCCCCCGTGTACTACCTGGTTGCCACCGCCGGTTTCCCGAACTTCGGCGACGAACTGATCCTCGATGGCTGGTTACGCCACTTGGGTGACGTCGCGCCCAACGCCGAGGTGTGGGTCGACACCCACTCGCCCGGTCCCAGCCAGTTGATCTTCGGGCAGTCGTACCCGCGGGTGCGTTTCGTCGACACGCTGTGGCGATTGTGTTGGGAGGCTCCGTCGGACGACCCGTGGGAGGTCGCGTCCTGGGTGCAGAATGCTATTGCCAACCCCGGGATGGCACCCCGCTGGCATCAGGGCATTGCGGCGCTGCACCGGCTCGACGTTATTCATGTCGTCGGCGGCGGGTACGTCAATGCGGTATGGCCCCGGCACGTCGGTCTGCTGGCGGGGGCTGCTGCCGCCGCCCGGCATTCGGGGGCCAGGGCGGCGATGTCGGGGCATGGGTTGACTCCCGAGCCGCCGGGTGCGGGCCCGCTGCTGGCTGCGCTGGCTGACCGATTCGATGTCGTCGATGTTCGCGACGCAGCATCTGCTGAGCTGCTCGGGATCGCCCCCGGCGTTGACGATGCGTTCTTGACGATCGGTCAGGGACACCGCACCACCACACCCCAGGAAGCCTGGCCGGATGCGCCGCCACCCACGGTGATGATCTGCCTCCAGTCGGACATGAACGACATCGGCACGGGATCGATCGCCGGCGTCACTCTATCGATGTTGCGTGCCTGGGGAGTGCCACCGGAGCAGGTGTGCGTGGTCGAAGGAATACCGAGAGTCGACCGCGAGGTCTACGCGCTCATCGAGCATGAAATGCCGGGCGCGCGTTTCTACCCGTTCGTCGATGTATGGGCCAAGGGCCTTCCGGTGTCAGCCGGGCAGACGTGGATCTCGACCCGATTTCATCCCCACATGGTTGCCGCTGCTGCCGGCGCGACTGGTGTGGCCATATCGATCAGCCCGGATTACTACGCCACCAAGCATCGGTCGCTGATCGAGCTCGGATCAGGCTGGACGCTGGCCGAAGACTTGGGCAAGGTGCCCGAACGACCGACCGGCGGTGGGTTCGCTGCGGGCACCGTGTCACGGCTCAGGCGGCAGAAGCGCGAAGTGGCCGGCACCATCTACAACTAGCCAGTGACTCAGAGCCAGGCCGACCAGAACCGGGTCAGCTGACCCCCGAGTACCGACAGCCCGACGGGCACGCCTGACAGTCCGAACAGCCAGTACACCGCCGAGAAGAACCACTGATTGAAGCCCGGCGCGATGAGCAGGATCAGCAGGATGAAAAAGCCCCACTGTTTGGCGGGCTGCAATGCGCGCTGCGTCTCCGCGCTGAGATGCGGTTCCAACGCGGCGTAGCCGTCCAAGCCGGGAATGGGCAGCATGTTGAGCAGGAATGCGGTGACCTGTAGGAAGCCCAGGAACGCCACGCCCGCCCAGAACACCGAGTGGGCCGGGTCGTACATCAGCCGGGTCAGAGTGAGCAGCAGCACCGCGAACCCGAGGTTGACGGCTGGGCCCGCCAGGCTGACCCGTGTCTTCTGCCGCTTCGTCATGAACGCGGTCTGGACGTATACCGCGCCGCCCGGCAGGCCGATTCCGCCCAGCGCGATGAACAAGATGGGAAGTCCGAGCGACAGCAGTGGATGCGAATACTTCAGCGGATTGAGTGTGAGGTATCCGCGGGCGGCGACATCGCGGTCGCCGAACCGCCATGCGGAGTAGGCGTGGCCGAACTCGTGCAGACACAGTGTCACCAGCCACCCGAAGATGACGAAAACGAAGACCCCGAGGTAGGCCAATGGTCGGATCTGCTGCGCTGAGAGCCACGCCACGACCCCGCCGACTGCGGTAAGTGCGACGATGGCCAGGAAGATCGGGCTGGGCCGCACCGACTGATGCAGTGGGCGAATGCTCACTGCACGAGGCTATCTGGCTTGAGCTATGTCGGTTGTTAGGGGCGGACCCGCAGCCAGCCCTCGGTATGGCGATAAAACGTGGAGCGCCGGACCGGTCGCGCTGGTGGGCGGCGGGTATGGGCAGTACGTGCGCAACTCGTTCATCAAGAAGATACTGCTGCCGATGGATGTGGCTTACGAGGACTTCGGCGAGACGATGGACTTCTCGCGGCTCGGCGAGTTC
>CAXMSM010000423.1:0-4759 GCA_964195655.1 uncultured Gammaproteobacteria bacterium
CGTCCGTGCATGAGACCCAACCGCAGGCCGGCCAATGGACCGCGCTGCAGCCGCGCGAGCAATTCCACCACGGTGGTCGGCGGTGGTCCCGACTCCTTCGTCTCCTTCTTTACCTTTTTCCCAGTGCCGGGACTGTCGTCGTCATCGATGCGCGAAGCGACCACGTACGCCTGGCGCCCGGCTTGGACTTCCTCGACGACCCGCGCCCATGCCCGGTCGAGCCACGCTGGCTTGCTGCGGACGAAGATCGTATTCGACGTGATGGGCTGACGCCCGCGGGGCAATTCCCGAAGCGTTGATGTCTCGAGGTCCCCGTACACCGTCAGCGCCACCGTTCTGGGAATCGGTGTCGCCGTCATCACCAACAAGTGGGGGGTGACTCCATCAGGAGCCTTGGCGCGCAACCGGTCTCGCTGATCCACCCCGAAGCGGTGTTGCTCGTCGACTACCACCATCCCGAGCTGGTGAAATTCCACGGCTTCCTGCAGCAGCGCGTGCGTGCCGACGACGATGCCGGCTTCGCCGGAGGCGACCTCGTCGCGCACTTCGCGCTTCTGCGGCGCCGACATCGATCCGGTCAGCAATGCGACCCTGGTGGCGTTGTCCGCCCCGCCGAGCTGCCCGGCCATAGCCAGCGGTCCCAGCATGGTGCGGATCGACTGCGAATGCTGTGCGGCAAGGACTTCCGTTGGCGCAAGCAAAGCACACTGATAGCCGGCATCGACCATCTGCAACATCGCCAGCACCGACACGATCGTCTTTCCGGACCCGACCTCGCCCTGAAGCATGCGCTTCATCGGACGGGTTGCGGTGAGCTCCGTCGAGATCACCCCGAGTACGTCGCTCTGTCCAGCGGTCAGGTCGAATGGCAGCTGAGCAGTCATCGCGGCTGCTAATCCGTCGCCCCGACGTTCCGCCGCGGGACCCGAGTCGCTCAACTCGCTGTGTCTGCGAACCACCAGGCCCCACTGCAGCCCCACTGCTTCGTCGTAGGTGAGTCGCTCAGCGGCGCGGGTACGTTCGGCCTGTTCCTCGGCGAGGTGAATGGCACGAAGCGCCCGGTCCTCGGAGATCAGATCATGTTCGCGCACAAACCAATCCGGCATCGTTTCGGCAACCGGATCCAACACGTCGAGCGCTTGGCGTACGCAGGCGTAGATCTCCCAGGTCTGCATCTTGGAGTTCGCACCGTAGATCGGGAAGAAGTCCTTCTCGAACTCGGCGAGCAGATCCTCGCCGGAGGTGTCTGATATATCGGCGATGGAGGTCAGTGACTTTGTGCCGATGTTCTTGCCGCTTGCCGAGTTCAGAACCATGAACGCCGGGTGGGTCAGCTGCATGACGCTTCGGTAGTACCCGACCTCCCCCGAGAGCATCACCCGCGCTCCCTGGATCAACGTCTTCTTGAGGTACTTGGCGTTGAAGAAGGTGGCGGTGACCTTCGGCTGCCGATTTCCGAGTGTGACGACGAGGAATTCGCGCTTGGGTGTGCGGTTGGTCCACTTCGGCTCGGCCTTGGTGATGGTGTCGACGAACGTGACGTGCTCACCCTCCTCGAGATCGAGTGTCTCCCCCTCCCCGCGCACGGTCATCGCGTCGCTGTACTTGCGCGGGAAATAGCGCACCAAGTCGTTGACCGTGCGAATGCCGAAGTACTGCTCGAGTTGATCCGCGGCCTTCTTGCCGACCACGAAGTCCAGCCGATCATCCAGCTTTGCCATGCTCACTCAACCCCGATCAGCAGCGCGTCTCCCCGGTGACCGGTGTGAAAGGTCACCATCTCCGTCCCGAGGTGGTGACGGTGGACGTGATCGACCAGCGCCTCCCCCACTCCCGGTTCGACTCCGGCACCGGTGAGCAGCGTCACCAGTTCGCCGCCGGCCGCCAGCAGCAGATCGATCAGGCCCGCGGCGGCGGAGACTATGTCTTCCCCGACGATCACCACCTCGTCACCTGCGATCGCGAGCCCGTCACCCGGCTTGCAGGTGCCCGCCCATGTGAGGGCCTCCCCGGCCGCCGTGCACACCGACCCGTATCTGGCGCCCGCCGCGGCCCTGGCCATCGTGTAGCCGTCGTCGACGGCCCGCCGTTGGGGGTCGTGGACGGCGAGCGCGGCCAGCCCCTGCACCATCGACCCTGCCGGCACCGGCACCATGTCGATTCCCCAGTCCGACGCGACTGCGCATCCGGCAACGATTTCCTCTGGGGCCACGTACCCGTTCGGCAGCACCATCACCTGCGCGGCGCCGGTGTTGACCAACGCATGCAGGAGTTGCTGGGCACTGACCGGCACGTCTGGATCAGGACGCAGGATCTGGGCACCCTCACCGGTGAAAAGACCTTCTGCACCGCCACCGTCGACAACGGCCAGCACCGCCCGCTCGCGACTCCAGCCGCCGGCCGGATGACGGTCACCACCTCCGACCAGCGACGTGATCTGGATTCGGCTGGGGCGCCCCACTTCAAGGGCGGCCTCCACCGCAGCGCCCGCGTCGTCGGCATGGACGTGCACCGAATAGTGGCCGGCCCCGGGCCGGCCTGGGGCGCCGAAGCCCGATGCGGCGATCGCGACCGATTCCCCGAGTTCCGCCAGTCGTGCACGCAGCTTCTCGACACCATCGGTGTCACAGGCGCTGAGCAGGTACATCACCTCGTACTGGGGTGCTGGCGCGGTCGCAGCCACGGCGTGCGCCTGCTTCGGCGACGCCAGGTAGACGTCGCGCTGCGGGGCGTGCCCGGTCAGGGTGGCTGTCAGGGTGTCGAGCAACACCAGCAGGCCCCTACCACCCGCGTCCACCACGCCGGCCTCAGCCAACACGTTGAGCTGACTCGGCGTGCGGTCCAACGCCAGCGCCGCGGCCTGAGCGCTCGCGGTGACGACGTCAGCCAACTCGGCTCCTTCGGCATCGGCCAGCTCGGCCGCAGTGGCAGCCTCCTGAAGTACCGACAGGATCGTGCCCGGTACCGCTTCGCCCATTGACGTTATGACCAGGGCGGCCGCATGCCGCAGCGACCCACTGAAAACGGCAGCGTCGATGTCGGCCAGCCCGCCGCGATCACCGGCCGCTGCGGCCGTCACTTCGGCGACGCCCCGCAGGATCTGGGACAGGATCACCCCCGAGTTGCCCCTCGCGCCGCGAAGGGCCCCTTCGGCCAGCGCGGCAGCGGCCTGCGTCACGTCATTCCCACCGATGTCGACGGCGGCGCGCGCGTCGGCCTGGGCCCAGGCAGCACGCATGGTGAACAGCATGTTCGTGCCGGTGTCGGCATCAGCGACCGGGAAGACGTTGAGTCGGTTGATCTCATCGGTGTGAATGATGAGTTCGGCGACGGCGGCGTCTGCCCAACTGCGCAGGGCAGCCGCATCGAGCCGCAACGCCGACATCCCCACCTCCAAACGCATGTGGCGCCGGCGTCGCAACGTCCTGCTGCTGTCGCCGTCGGCGCCAGCCTATCCAGTGCCGACGACAGCGGCGAAGATCACAGGTCCCGGCCTGTGGATACCGCGACTTCTAGCCTGTGGGGACCACGATCGCCCCCGGGTTTTTGGCGATATCTGCGACGGCCGGTATTCTGATCGGGTTGTCGGGTCGAACCGCGGCCGAGCTGCGGCCAGGACCCAGACCCCCAGTACTGATTCGAGGAGTTCTACATATGGCTGCCGTATGCGATATCTGCGGGAAAGGCCCCGGCTTCGGCAAGTCGGTGTCGCACTCCCATCGCCGGACCAGCCGTCGCTGGAACCCGAACATCCAGCCGGTGCGCGCTGTGACGCGACCGGGTGGCAACAAGCAGCGTGTCAACGTGTGCACGTCTTGCTTGAAGGCGGGCAAGGTCTCGCGCGGCTGATACCCGCCCCGTCAGGGCAGGTTCCAGTCGACCGGCTCGGCACCCATCTGCTCCAGCAGTTCGTTGGCGCGGCTGAACGGCCGTGACCCGAAGAATCCCCGCGACGCCGACAACGGCGACGGATGCGGCGACTCGATAGTCGCGGTGTCGCCGAGCATTGGTTTGAGCGTGCAGGCATCACGACCCCACAGCACCGCCACCAACGGCTGTTGCCGGCCCACCAAAGCGCGAATCGCGCATTCGGTGACAGCTTCCCATCCCTTGCCACGGTGCGATGCAGGGGTTCCGGGGCGCACCGTCAGGACTCTGTTGAGCAGCATCACACCTTGCTGCGCCCACGGGGTCAGGTCTCCGCTGGCGGGTGCGGGAGCACCGAGATCCTCGCGGTACTCGGTGAAGATGTTGGACAGGCTGCGGGGCAATGGACGCACGTCGGCTGCGACCGAGAAGCTCATCCCGACCGCATGCCCGGGCGTCGGGTACGGATCCTGACCGACGATCAGCACCCGCACTCGGTCAAATGGAAAGGTGAAAGCGCGCAAGATGTTCGGGCCAGTCGGCAGATACCGGTGGCCGTCGGCAAGTTCGGAGCGCAGGAACTCACCCATCTGTGCGACCTGGGATTCGACCGGAACGAGTGCGCGGGCCCAAGCCTCGTCGACCAACTCGCTGAGAGGACGTGCTGTCACGAGACCTCAACATAGCGGGCCGTGCCGATCAGAACGACTGCCAGCCCGGGTTTCCCCCCCACGCAGCGCCGTCCACCGTCACCCGCGTTGGCCCATCGCCGACAATTACGGAGTTTACGACCGTGCCAATCGGCCGCCAACCCGGCGGCGGCACCGCAGGGAACGTCGCGAGCAGCGCATGATCTTCCCCACCCCCGAGCACCCACTGCCACGGATCGGCC
>CAXMSM010000424.1:0-2862 GCA_964195655.1 uncultured Gammaproteobacteria bacterium
AGTGCTCAGCGTTGTTTGGGGGAGACCGACATAGCAGAATCGCCGACGTAGCAGAATCGAAGCCATGGCGAATCCCCGTGCCGGTCAGCTGGCGCAACCCGAGGACCTCATCGACGTCGCTCAGGTCGTGACGGCGTACTACACCGTCGCTCCCGATCCGGACAACATCGATCAACAGGTGGCGTTCGGCACCTCGGGGCATCGCGGATCGAGTCTGGACGCGGCCTTCAACGAGGCGCACATTCTGGCAACGACGCAGGCCATCGTCGAGTACCGGGCCGCGCAGGGCACCACGGGCCCGCTGTTCATCGGGCGTGACACCCATGCGCTGTCCGAGCCGGCGTGGGTATCAGCGCTGGAGGTGCTGGCTGCTAACGATGTTGTCGCCATGATCGATTCGGCGGATCGGTACACACCTACGCCTGCGGTCAGCCACGCGATTCTGGCGTTCAACCGGGGCCGCGGCGCCGAAAGGTCCGACGCCCTGGCAGATGGAATAGTCGTCACGCCGTCGCACAATCCGCCGCGCGACGGAGGGTTCAAGTACAACCCGCCCAACGGTGGACCCGCAGACACCGACGCCACCAGCGTCATCGCCACGCGGGCCAACGAGATCCTGCGCGACGGCCTGAAGGCGGTCAAGCGGGTGCCGCTGGCCAAGGCGCTGGGCACCGCGCAGCGCCACGATTACCTCGATGCTTACATCGCGGACCTGCCCGCCGTCATCGACATGCACGCGATCAGCGCGCAGGGAATCCGGATCGGCGCCGACCCGCTCGGTGGGGCCAGCGTCGACTATTGGGGTGCCATCGCCGAACGTCACAACCTTGATCTGACCGTCGTCAACCCACTTGTCGATTCGACGTGGCGGTTCATGACGCTCGACACCGACGGCAAAATTCGAATGGACTGCAGCTCGCCCAACGCCATGGCCTCGTTGATCGCCAACCGGGAGTCCTATCAGATCGCCACGGGTAACGATGCCGACTCCGATCGACACGGCATCGTCACCCCTGACGGTGGTCTGCTCAACCCGAACCACTACCTCGCGGTGGCGATCGACTACCTGTTCGCTCACCGCCCGCAATGGGCAGCGGGTACCGCGGTAGGCAAGACGGTGGTGAGTTCGTCGATCATCGACAGAGTGGTAGCCGGCTTGGGGCGCACGCTGGTCGAGGTGCCGGTCGGTTTCAAGTGGTTTGTCGATGGTCTGATCGGCGGCGCGATCGGTTTCGGCGGCGAGGAGAGTGCGGGAGCGTCCTTCCTCCGGCGTGACGGATCGGTGTGGACGACCGACAAAGATGGCATCATCTTGGCGTTGCTGGCGTCGGAGATGCTGGCGGTGACGGGCTTGACGCCGTCGCAGCGTTACGCGGAATTGGCCGAAAAATTCGGCGCCCCAACGTATGCACGTATTGACGCACCCGCTGATCGCGAGCAGAAGGCGCGATTGGGCAAGCTGTCGCCCGAGCAGGTCACCGCCACCGAATTGGCCGGTGAGGCGATCACTGCGAAGCTGACGACCGCGCCCGGCAACGGTGCCCCGTTGGGGGGTCTGAAGGTCACGACGGAGAATGCATGGTTCGCCGCGCGCCCTTCGGGAACCGAGGATGTGTACAAGATCTATGCTGAATCCTTTCGCGGCCCTGAGCATCTCGCCGAGGTGCAGAATGCTGCGCGCGAAGTCGTGACTAAGGTCATTTCGTGAGGCTGGTCATTTCGTGAGTCTGGTCATGTAGTGAATCTGGTCGTGTCGTGAGTTCGCGCGCGGAGGACGATTGTCCGTCTGCGCAGGAAGCGACCAAAGAGCGGTTGCCGCGCGAGGTCTGGCTGCTGGCGGGGGCCAACGTGGTGGTCGCGTTTGGCTACGGTGTGGTTGCTCCGGTGCTTCCGCAGTATGCGCGCTACTTCGGGGTCAGCGTCAGCGCGGCGACGTTCGTCATCACAGCGTTCGCGTTGATGCGGCTGTGCGGGGCGCCCCCCGCGGGCTGGTTGGTTCAGCGGTTGGGGGAGCGGCGGGTCTACATCAGCGGTCTGCTGATCGTGGCGCTGTCCACGGCAGCGTGCGCGTTCGCGCAGACATTCGGGCAACTCCTGCTGTTCCGGTCGGTCGGTGGCCTGGGGTCGGCGATGTTCACGGTGTCCGCGCTGGGGCTGATGATCCGAATCTCGCCGCCCGATGCCCGGGGCCGGGTCGCCGGGTTGTTCTCGTCGGGCTTCCTTGTCGGGTCGGTGGGCGGACCGGTACTGGGCAGCCTGACGGTCGGGCTCGGTCTCGCGGCACCGTTTCTCATCTACGGAGCTGCGCTGCTGGTCGCCGCGGCCGTGGTGTATGTGAGCCTGCGCAACTCCGCACTGGCGGCTCCGGCCGAAGACGACGAACCGCCGGTGTCGGTCCGCGATGTGCTGCGCCACCGCGCATATCGGGCAGCACTGTTCTCCAACTTTGCCACCGGTTGGGCGGCCTTCGGGCTGCGGATCGCGCTGGTGCCGCTGTTCGTGGTGGAGGTGCTGGGCCGCGGACCGGGCATCGCCGGGTTCGCACTGGCGGCGTTCGCCATCGGCAACGTCTCGGTGGTCATCCCCAGCGGCTACCTGTCGGACCGAATCGGTCGGCGAAAGCTGCTCATCGTCGGGCTCACCGTGTCGGCGGTCTCGACGATCTTTGTGGGGTTCACGACATCGCTGCCGATTTTTCTGGTGGCCGCCTATGTCACCGGCGCGGCTACCGGCATCTTCATTTCTCCGCAGCAGGCCGCGGTGGCCGACATCATCGGCAACAAGGCCCGCGGTGGAACGGCGGTGGCGGCGTTTCAGATGATGGCTGACCTCGGTTCGATCGTCGGCTCACTTGTGGTGGGG
>CAXMSM010000425.1:0-6667 GCA_964195655.1 uncultured Gammaproteobacteria bacterium
GTCGACGCCGTCATCGGCCTGCGCCTCGCGTAGCGCCCCGAAGAACCGCGCGCGCAATGCTGAGGAGAGCGCGTTGCGCGCGGCGGGTCGATTCAGGGTGAGCGTTCGGATCCGGTCACGCGTGTCGACGAGCAGGATGTCAGTGGCTACAGAGTCAGCGCTGTTGGTCACCTGCTCACCGTATCGGTCCCGGTTTCACCAGCTTTCGTGGAGCCTATCCTGGAGGTTATGTGCCGAAACATCACCGAGTTGCGGGGTCTGCAACCCGCCGCTACGGCAGAGGAGATCGAGGCGGCTGCGCGGCAGTACATCCGAAAGGTTAGCGGCATCATTCGGCCTTCCGGCGCCAACGTCGACGTGTTTGAGGCGGCGGTCACCGAAGTCGCCTCGTCGACGCAGCGGCTGCTTGCCGGGCTAGAGCCGCGCCGGCAGCCGCCGAAAACCGTTCCGCCACCACGTCGTCCCGAAGTCCGCGCGCGCCTGAAATCGGGATGACGCCCCGACCGCGGACGCGGCTCCTGACCGCCACCCGGGTGCGCCGGTCAGTCGGTTGAGGGTGGCCCGTCGCCAGCCGGCAGGATCAGCCGCGAGGCGGCACCGAGGTGCACGGTGTGCCGGGCGGTGGCGATGTTGGTGCCGCTGACCGTCGGTTCGCCGGTGCCGAGGTTGCGCACGAAGCGCGGATGTGACCCGCCGGCGACGAGCACCCGGATTCGGCAGCCCGCTGGGAAAGCGCGCGCGATGGAGTCGAGTTCGATTCTGACGGTGCCGGACTCCGGTGCCGAAGCGCGGTATCCGTCGCTGACATTGCGGGAGCGGCCGTGTGCGTCGACCTGGCTAATACGCACGAACAGATCGCTGTGCGGGTTCGCGCAGGAGTGGGAAAGCTCGAGCACCGGCGTCCCGACCACGTAGAGATCGGTCGGCAGCGGGCCACCGGTGAATGTCAGTACGTCGGCCCGCCGGGCCAGGGCGGTGTCGTCACGGTAGCCACCCACCGGGGAGAGCAGTCGGCCACCGACGGTGGGTGTCGGGTCGGCGGGGTTGTAGACGAACGTCGCCGAGCCACCGGCATCGGGGGCGAATTCGGTGAGCCGGCTGGCCGGCTGAAGATACAGCACGCGCTCCGGCATCGGCGGAGGCCATTCGGTCAGGTCGAGCCACCCATCTCGATCAGATGATCCGTCGACGTGGATGCGCACCGGTGCCGGCCGCTGTGCAGGGGTGTCGCCGAGGTGGGTGCCGAGCCAGTCCAGGGATTCGCGAATCACGGAGGGGCCGGCCTTGGTCATCATCTGTCCATGCGTCCAGGGTCCGATCGTCAGTCCGGTGGCCACACCGCGGCTGCGAAGTCGGTCGCACTGCGCGAGTGTCTGCTCGAGGAACAGGTCCTGCCAGCCGGTCAGCAGCAGCACCGGGACCTCGGTGCGTTCTAGCGCATCGCGAAGATGCAAATTCGTCCAGAACGGATCGTCGGCTTGCGGGTGCTCCAGCCACGACTCGAACCAGGGAGCGCCCTCACCTAGCATTCCTCGGCTGGACTCGCCGAGCGGTAGGCCGAGTGAGGCCTGTGTCACCATTCGCTGAGCCCGAGCCTGCCGCACTAAGACTCGTAACCTGCCTAGGTTTTCCTGGTGGGCAACGAGATCGCTCCAGCCCAGGAAATCGTTGAGACCGAAAGACCCGGTACCCCAGCGGGGTCCGCTGACGTCGTGGGGTCCGACGGTGATCACCGCTGCTTTCATCTCCGGTGGCGGATCGGCGAGCAGCGCCCACTGGGTGAAGCCCAGGTACGACAGTCCGACGGTGCCGAATGTGCCGGTGAACCATGGCTGCTCGCGCAGCCAGTCGACCGTGTCGGCGCCGTCGTCGATCTCGTTCACCATCGGGTCGAAGTTGCCACCTGAGCCGAACGTTCCGCGCACACTCTGGAGCAGCACGTGGTAGCCACGCGCGGCATACACCGAACCGAACATCGCGGCGAATGGCCAGCCACGCCCGTAAGGTCCGCGGACCAATAGCGTGCCTGCCGGAGTCGAGGTCTCGGGCACATAGTGGTCGGCGAGCAGATCGACCCCGTCGCGCATGGGCACCCGCAGTCGGCGGTCAATGACGAAGTCGGTGGTCGTCGGCGGCAGTTGCAGAACCCCGCTGAGTTTGCCACTGAGTTTGCCACTCAGTTTTCGAAGGGCGGCCTGCCGCAACGTCGACGGTGGACGGATCGAGGTGTTTGTGGGCGCGGTGGTCACCCCTCAGAGGTTACGCAGGGCGGTATCTGCGGGATTCGGTAAGCAACAACAGCAGCCGTGACCAGCACGCACAGTGCCGAGAGCGGTCGCAGCCGGGCGACCATCGCAGCCCACCAGTAGGCTGATGGGTTGTGACCAGTGACGACCGACGGCCAACGTTGTGGGCCGTCAGTGACCTCCATACCGGACACACCGGTAACACGCCGGTGACCGAGTCGCTGCACCCGTCCTCGCCCGATGACTGGTTGATCGTGGCCGGCGATGTCGCCGAGCGCACCGACGAGATTCGCTGGGCGCTGGATCTGCTACGCAAAAGATTTGCGAAGGTCATCTGGATACCGGGCAACCATGAGCTGTGGACGACAACCCGTGACCCGATGCAGATCTTCGGCAAATCCCGCTACGACTATCTGGTCAATATGTGCGATGAGATGGGCATCATCACCCCCGAGCACCCCTATCCGGTCTGGACCGAGGAGGGCGGCCCGGCGACCATCGTGCCGATGTTCCTGCTGTACGACTACTCGTTTCTGCCGCAGGGCGCCGGAACAAAGGCCGAGGGCCTGGCGATCGCCAAGGAACGCAACATCGTGGGCACCGACGAGTATCTGCTGTCCGCCGAGCCGTACTCGACGCGTGACGCGTGGTGCCGCGATCGAGTCGACTACACCCGCAAGCGACTCGAGGATCTGGACTGGATGATGCCGACCGTCCAGGTCAATCACTTCCCGATGGTGCGCGAACCCTGCGACGCGATGTTCTATCCCGAGTTCTCGCTGTGGTGCGGAACCACCGCGACCGCTGACTGGCACACCCGGTACAACGCGGTCTGCTCGGTCTACGGTCACCTACACATTCCACGGACCACCTGGTACGACGGCGTGCGGTTCGAGGAAGTCTCGGTCGGCTACCCGCGGGAATGGCGCCGCCGCAGGCCGTTTCGCTGGCTGCGGCAGATCCTGCCAGACCCGAACTATGCGCCTGGCTACCTCAACGAGTTCGGCGGGCACTTTCAGATCACCCAGGAGATGCGCGACCACGCCGTCAAGATGCAAGATCGGATTGCGAGTCGCCGGGGATGATCGCAGCGACCCTGCTCGCCGGGGTGTTACCGGGGTTCATCGACAAGCTGGCCGCGGCCGAAATGTACTCCGACCCCAAGGAACTCGCGCCGTTGCCCGAGGAGGAGCCACTCATCGCCAAGTCGGTGGCCAAGCGGCGCACCGAGTTCATCACCGTGCGCTACTGCGCGCGCCAGGCGCTGGTGGACCTCGGGAGGGAACCAGTGCCGATCCTGAAGGGGGAGAAGGGCGAACCGTGCTGGCCCGACGGTGTCGTCGGAAGCCTCACTCACTGTGAGGGTTTCCGTGGCGCTGCGGTCGGCCTTCGGGACGAGGTCCGCTCGCTGGGTATTGACGCCGAACCGCACGGCGTGCTGCCGGAAGGGGTCCTCGACGCGATCAGTCTTCCGGTCGAACGCCGCGAGCTACAGACACTTCCCGTCGGTGTGCACTGGGACCGGGTGCTGTTCTGCGCCAAGGAGGCGACGTACAAAGCGTGGTTCCCGTTGACGCGCAGATGGCTGGGCTTCGAGGACGCCCACATCGCGTTCGACGTCGACCCGTCGGGCCAGTCGGGGACGTTTACCTCGGCGATCCTCATCGACCCGGCCGCGCTGTCCGGGCCACCGCTGGCGGCGTTGTCCGGTCGGTGGGCCGTGCGCAACGGCATCGCCCTGACCGCGATCGTGCTGTGACCCGCGAGCCTGGACCCGTCCCCGGGTTGGTCGTCCCCGGGTTGGTCGTCCCCGGGTTGGTCGTCCCCGGGTTGGTCGTCCCCGGGTTGGTCATAGTCGACAAGCCCGGGGGGTTGACCAGTCACGACGTGGTGGGCAAGTGTCGGCGACTCTTCGGCACTCGCAAGGTTGGGCATGCGGGCACCCTCGACCCGATGGCAACCGGGGTGCTCGTCGTTGGGATCGAACGGGCGACCAAGATCCTCGGTCTGCTGACGGCGACTGACAAATCCTATTCGGCGACGATCCGACTCGGGCAGACCACGTCTACCGAAGATGCTGAAGGGCATGTCCTGCAATCAGTTTCGGCATCCCACGTAACGGACGGGCAGATCGGGGCCGCGATCGCACCGTGGCTCGGTGACATCGAACAGATCCCGTCTGCGGTCAGTGCGATAAAGGTCGGGGGTACCCGGGCCTACAAACTTGTGCGGGAGGGCCACGCCGTCGAACTGAAGCCCCGCCGCATTCGGATCGACCGCTTTGACGTGCGTGAGGTGCGGCGCGTTACCGATGTGCCCGGCGTCGTAGATATCGATGTAGTCGTCGACTGTTCGAGCGGCACCTACATCCGCGCGCTCGCCCGTGACGTCGGTGCCGGGCTTGGCGTCGGCGGGCATCTCACCGCCCTGCGACGCACCCGCGTCGGCACGTTCGGCCTGGACCAGGCCCACACGCTGGAGCAGCTCACCGAGATGCCACGGTTGTCTTACAGCATCGATGAGGCCTGCCTGCAAGCCTTTCCGCGTCGAGACCTCACCGAAGGTGAGGCTGAAGACGCCAGCCACGGCCGCGCGCTCCGGCCGGCCGGTCTCGGTGGCGTGTACTCCGCGACGGCGGCTGACGGACGGGTCATCGCACTGCTGGAAGATGCCGGCTCACGAACGAAAAGCGTTGTCGTGGTGCGGCCGGCGACGCTGTAGGTCCGGTGCTACGTGTACAGCGTCTCGAACTGTGCGATCGACGTCTCGATGTCGCCCCTCACCGCCCGCACGGCGGCGACTCCGATCGGGCCGAACAGCGGAGCCCCGCCGAGATTCATCCTCACGGCGAACGTGCAGCCGTCATCGAGGGAGGTGACCTTCATCGCCAGCGAGTACTTGGTGCCGCCGACGCCTACACCGCTGATTTCGAGCATCGAGGGCGGATCGAATGTGCGCACTGTCCATGTGACGCGGTTGCGCATACCTTTTGCGCCGGCCACGCCGATGATCTGGGCCCCCACGCTGAGTTCCTCGGGTAGATCCGAGCGCCATCCCTGATGCATGACCATCCAGTCGCCCAGCGTGGCCAAATTGGATGCGTGCGCCCACGCCTGGTCTGCCGGTATCGGCAGCGACCGGGATAACTCGAGCTTGGCCATTGGTGACTCCTCCTATGTAACTACCCATATCGATTGCGCGGCAGGGCTTCCCAGTTCAACAGTGGCTGTTGCGACTTCAGCGTCCTCGTGCGGGCCGCCGACGCCCGGATTCTGTACGGTCACCGCGATCATCCCGGCAAAGTCCCGGCGGGCGATGACGCGTAACCGGGAGTCCAGGCTGATCCCGACGGTGTCGAAGTAGCGCAGCATTTCGGGGTCAGCGTCGGAGATGCGGGCGACAGTACCTGCATCGCCGTCCTGGCAGGCTGACAGCTGTCGGGCGGGAGGTGTCGGAACCTGGCCGTCGGCGGCGGGGATCGGATCGCCGTGCGGATCCCGTGTTGGGTAGCCGAGCTTGGCATCGATCCGGTCCAGCATCCGGTCGGACACCGCGTGCTCGAGTACCTCGGCCTCATCGTGCACCTCGTCCCAGCTGTAGCCGAGCTCGCACACCAGGAATGTCTCCATCAGGCGGTGACGGCGCACCATCGCCAACGCGGCGCGCCTTCCAGCGTAGGTCAGCGTCACCGCGCCGTATCTCTCGTGATCGACTAGGCCCTGGTCAGCGAGCTTGCGGATCGACTCCGACGCTGTGCTTGCGGATACCCCGATGCGGTCGGCCAGCAATTTGGTGCTGACCTTCTCGTGTGACCACTCCTGGACGGTCCAGATGACTTTCAGATAGTCCTGCGCCACGGTTGTCAGATCGCTGGGCTTTCCGTCAGGACTCACACAACGAAGTTTAGGCAGTCGTCGCCTGATCTGATGGTCTGGCGTGGCGGACTGGCCGTAGGCTAACGGCGTGCAGCGCTGGCGGGGGCAGGATGAAATCCCCACCGACTGGGGCCGATGTGTCGTCACGATCGGTGTATTCGACGGTGTCCACCGCGGTCACCAGGAGCTGATCGGCCGTGCCGTGAAAGCGGGACGGTCGCGCGGTATCCCGACGGTGTTGATGACCTTCGACCCGCACCCGATGGAGGTCGTGTTCCCCGGTAGCCACCCTGCGCAGCTGACCACTCTTACCCGGCGAGCGGAGCTGGTTGAGGAGATGGGCATCGACGTCTTCCTCGTCATGCCTTTCACCCCTGACTTCATGAAGCTCACTCCTGACCGCTACGTGCATGAGCTGCTTATCGAGCGGCTCCACGTGGTCGAGGTCCTGGTCGGCGAGAACTTCACGTTCGGCAAGAAGGCCGCGGGCGATGTGGAGTTGCTCCGAAACGCCGGCGACCGGTTCGGATTCGCGGTCGATTCCCT
>CAXMSM010000426.1:0-7274 GCA_964195655.1 uncultured Gammaproteobacteria bacterium
GTCGCGAGGCGCTCTTCGCAAGCTCCGAGACGACCTGCACACCACTGGCCCCGGTGCCGATCACCGCGAGTCGTTTGCCAGCCAGGTCGACGCTGTCATCCCATCGCGAGGTGTGCAGTAGGGATCCTCGGAATTGGTCAAGGCCGGAAATCTCGGGAAGCTTCGGCGAACCGAAGAGCCCCACCGCGCTCACCACAACGTCGACGGTGAGGGTGGTGGCGCCGTCGACACCGTCACGTTGCAGCTCTAGCCCCCACTGCCCGCTGTCCTCGTTCCAGCGGGCCCGCCGTAGGCGAGTGCCGAACATCAGGTGGCGGCGCAAGTCAAAGTCGTCGGCGACGGATTCCAGGTACTGCAGAATCTCCGGTTGCCGCGCGTAGGTCCGGCTCCATGACTTGTTCAACGCGAATGAGAAGGAATAGAAATGGCTTTGGACGTCGCACGCGGCGCCGGGATAAGTGTTGCTCCGCCAGGTTCCTCCGACGCCGTCGCTGCCCTCGATGATGACGATGTCGTCCACGCCGGCGCGGCGCAGCGCCACAGCCGCGCCGAGCCCACCGAATCCCGCACCGATGATCGCCACCTTGGGTGAACGTCGGCGCCGCGTTGCCGCCCTGATCCGGCCAATGGCGTATCGCAGATCAGCCTGCCTGGTCGTCACCGAGCGCCCTGCTCAGTGCGAATTTCCAGACCGTCCAGTTCCCCGTTGCGGCGCCAGGCATCGAGGATGTCGGCGTATTCGGTCGGTTGGCCGAAGAAGAAGCTTCCCTGCCGGGTCTTCTCGTTCGCCTGGCCTTCACGGTTGTAGTAGCCCGGGGTGCACGACTTGGCGCGCTGGGCGGTGGCCGCAGACCGCCCCCGGACTGTCTCGACCCAGGCGGTTTCGGCGCTGGCCGAGGCTTCGACCTCGGTGAAACCGCGTGTCAGCGCCGAGGCGATGATCCAGGCGACGTGGTTGGCCTGGACGTCCAGCAGATATGGGAAGTTCACCGTGAACCCCGACTGGGCGATGCTCTCGATGAAGCAGTTCGGCAACCCATGCACGGAGACGCCGTGAAAGGTTCGTACGCCGTCACGCCACCTTTCGGTCAGCGACAGGCCCTCGCGGCCGATTACTTCGAAGCCGGTGCGCTGCGCGTAATCGGTGCCGACCTCGAAACCGGTGGCGAAGATGAGGCAGTCCAGCTCGTACTCCAGTCCATCGACGGCGACGCCGGTCTCGATGATGCTGTCCACCCCCCGACCATGGGTGTCGACCAACGTGACGTTGTCTCGGTTGAACGTCTGCAGATACTCATCGTGAAAGCAGGGCCGTTTACAGAAATACCCGTACCACGGTTTGAGCGCCTCGGCGGTGGCACGGTGCGAGACTATGGAGTCGACGCGGGACCGCACTTCCTCCATCTTTGCGAAGTCGGCGAGTTCGGCGCCGCGCGCCAGCTGATCAGGGGTCAGGCCTGCGGCTGAGTGTTGTTGCATCACTGGGAGTTTCTTGATGATGCTGGTCCAGGAATCGTCCACCAGATCTTCGTCGGCCTGCCCGCCCGCGGTCAGAATCTGGAAGTTCTCGATGCGCCGGCGCTGCCAGCCTGGCTCCAGGGTGGCGGCCCAATCTGGATCAGTCGGCCGGTTCGCGCGCACATCCACCGATGACGGGGTGCGTTGGAATACGTGCAACTGCTGAACCGCCCTGGCGAGGTGCGGGACACACTGAATCGCGGTGGCGCCGGTGCCGATGATGCCGACTCGTTTGTCGGCTAGCCCGTCTAAGTGCGCTCCGGTGTAGCTGTAGTCCCAACGGCTGGTGTGGAATGCGTGACCGCGAAATGCTTCGATACCGGGAATGCCGGGCAGCTTCGGTCGCTGAAGGTATCCGTTCGCCAGCGACACGAAACGGGCCCGCATCTCGTCGCCGTGGTTGGTCGAGATGACCCAGCGCGAATCTTCGACGTCCCAACGAAGCTCACGCACCTCAGTTTGCAGGCACGCGTCTCGATACAGGTCGTAGTGCTCGGCTATTCGCCGACAGTGCGCGAGAATCTCAGCGCCCTTGGCGTACTTCTCGGTGGGGATGTAGTTGAGTTCCTCGAGCAACGGGATGTACACATACGACTCGACGTCGCAGGCGATGCCCGGATACCGGTTCCAGTACCAAGTGCCGCCTACGTCGGCGGCCTTGTCGATCAGCCGCACGCTCTTTACACCGTGTCGGCGCAAATGCGCTGCGGTCAGCAGGCCGCCGAACCCAGCACCCACGATCGCGACGTCCACCTCGTCCCGCAACGGTGCGCGGGTGAAGTGCGGGTCGGCCCACGGATCCGAGCCGAACCGCGCGAACCGACCCTCAACCTCGACGTACTGCGCGATCCCGTCGGATCGCAACCGGCGGTCCCGCTCCTCGGTGTACCTTTGCCGCAACGCGTCCACGTCCGCGGTCCGTTCGTCAAACCCAGCCACAATTTCGGTCCTCTCCCGATGGCCGCGGCCGCCTGTTGTGCGGCTACCCAACGCGTTCGGCGACGGCTTTGATCTCCAGGTATTCCTCGAACCCGGCCAGCCCCATCTCACGTCCAACACCGGACTGCTTGTAGCCGCCGAATGGCACATCGCCCGAATACCACACGCCGCCATTGATATTGACAGTCCCAGCACGTAGTCGGGAAGCCACCCAGTCGACGCGAACCCGGTCGTTGCCATACACCGTGCCCGATAAGCCGAACGGCGAGTCGTTGGCGATGCGCAATGCGTCCGCGTCTCCGTCGTGGGGCAGCACCACCAGCACCGGCCCGAAAATTTCCTCCCGCGCAACACGAGTGTCGTTGTTCAGGCCGGTGATCACTGTCGGCTCGATGTAGAACCCCGTCGAGAGCCTCTCAGGGCGCCCACCACCGCACGCGAAAGAGCCGCCCTCCTGCAACGCCAAATCGAGGTAACCCTGCACCCGCTCGCGCTGTTTCGCCGAGATCAGCGGGCCGCAGACGGTCGCGGGGTCGGTCGGATCGCCAACCGGGATGTTCGCCATGGCGGCAGCCGTTATTCCCACCGCCTCGTTATACCGCTCCCGCGGCACCACCAGCCGGGTGGTCAGTGCGCAGCCCTGTCCAGCGTGCGTGCAAACCGTAAACGCCGCCGCGGTACATGCCGCAGCCAGGTCGGCATCATCCAGCACGATGAGCGCGGACTTGCCGCCCAGTTCCAGAGATACCTTCTTGATCGTGTGCGCCGCCGCGGCCATCACTGAGCGGCCGGTCGCCGTGGACCCGGTGAACGACACGAGGTCAACCCGCGGATCCTCAGACAGCTGTGCGCCAACCTGGTGATCGCTCGACGTGACCACGTTGACGACGCCGGGGGGGAAGTCGGTTCTTTCGGCGATGATGCGGGCTACTTCCGCGGCGCACCAGGGTGTGTCGGGAGCAGGCTTGAGAACGACAGTGTTGCCGGCGGCCAGCGCCGGCCCGAGCTTGGCCAAGTTGATCTGATGCGGAAAGTTCCACGGCGTCACCGCGCCGACGACCCCGAAGGGTTCGCGCACGATCGTGCGCCTGGTGTTGATGCCCAGCGGGGCAGCTTCTCCCAAATTTTGGCACCAGGCATAGTTTTCGGCCGTGTCAGCCGGGATCGCCAGATCATTGACCGGCAATTCCAACTGCCCCTTGTGGGTCAACGCGATCGGCGTGCCCACTTCCGCAACGGTGATCGCACGAAGTCCGTCGATCTCCTCGATCAGCGCCCCACGCAGCTGGCGTAGGCAATGCACCCGCAACTCGACGTCGCGCGACCAGTCCGATTCGTCGTACGCCGTGCGGGCGGCGGCGATCGCACGGTCCATGTCCTCGCTGGTGGCATCGGCAGCCTCACCCAAGGGCTCTTCGGTGGCTGGATTGATCGTCGTAAAAGTGCCACCGCGCCCCGCGGTCAGCTCACCGCCGATCAGCAACTCGGTCACTTTGCCGACCATCGCTGGGGTCACTACTGGGTTCCTCCGTTCAGGGCGTCAGCACCCACACCCGTGCACGCGGGCTAGCGCTCAGTCCAGCACCCGCTCGGTCGGCGTGAACACCACTGGCATGGCCTCGGGACCACTGACGAAGTTGGCCGGCCGCAGAGGCACGTCCGCACCTTCGGCTAGCCGAAGGTCGGGCAGCCGGGTCAGCAGATGACTGGTCATCTTAGACAGCTCCAGGCGCGCCAGCTGGTTGCCCAGGCAGAAGTGCGTACCGAAGCCAAAAGCTAAGTGATTGTTCGGGTTCCGGTCGATACGGAAATTCTCGGGATCGCCGAAAACGTTTTCGTCGAAATTGGCGGACTCGAACATCAGCATGATCTTCTCGTCCTTGCGTAGCGCAGTCCCGTGGAATTCGGTGTCAGCGGTGACAGTGCGGCACATGTTCTTGACCGGTGAGGTCCAGCGCAGCATCTCCTCGATCGCGCCCGGCAACAGCGACGGGCATCCCACACGGTCTTCGCGCGAGCGCTCATCCACCAGACGCTCCCATTGGTCGCGGTGCCGCAGCAGCTGCTCGATGCCCCCCGACAGGGTGTGGCGGGTGGTCTCGTCCCCGCCGATCAAGATCAGCAGCGTCTCCATGACGATCTCGTCGTCGGCCATCCGCTGGCCCTCGACCTCAGAGTTCACCAGAACCGAGAACAAATCGCTAGTGGGTTCAGCGCGCCGCTTGGTGATGAGGTCCATGGTGAATGCGGTGTACGCCGCGAACGTCTCCATCACTTTCTGCATGGTCAATTCATCCATGTGCGAGCTGAGCCCGCCGACCAAGTCGTCGGACCACTTCAGCAGCATGCCGCGTTCTTCGGGTAGCACCCCGAGCATGTCGCCGATGACCGCCATCGGCAGCGGGGCGGCGATGTCACGGACGAAGTCGCACTCGCCGCGTTCGCAGACCGCGTCGATCAGGGTGTCGCACAACACCTCGATCGAGGGCAGCCGGTCCATCACTCCCTTGCGGGTGAAGCCCGCGTTGACCAGCTTGCGCCGCAACAGATGCGCGGGATCGTCCATCTCGATCATGTAGGGCATGCCGGGCTGGTCCGGGCGGATACCGCCGGCGCTGGAGAACAGCTCGGGATTACGCTCAGCGTCGAGCAATGCCTGATGACTGGTGGCGGCAGCCAGGCCGTTGCGGTCCCGGAAGACGGGCTGATTCGCCCGCATCCATTTGTACGCCGCGCGCGCGGCAGGGCCATCGGCGTAGAAACGGCCATCGGCGAGATCGACGTCAGGGCCGGCAACCAGACCAGCATCGGCAACGTGGGGTGTGGACGTCATAGCACTCCTGATGATCGATGCTTACTGGGAAATCAAGCGGCTGTTGCCGAAGGTCATGTCCACGTTGGCCGCTGAGCTCGACAGCAGCGCACGTTTGGGCAAGCCCAGGGAGGCCAGTTCGGCGGCGTAGGGATGGTCACCTAGTCGAACCTCGACACCACCGGGTCGGTAGCGCACCCCGCTGAGCAGCATTTCCCCGGGGGTTTCGCGGGTTACGCCATCTAGGTGCGAGTACGTGTTGTGCACTTGCTTGCGCGAGGTGAGCGCCGACGGCACGGGCAGGCCAGGCCGGAATTCCATACTGATCGCCAGTTGCCCGTCGATGTTCACGTCGAACCCGAACCTCCGCCCATTGCGGACGGTGAAATCGGCCATCACCTTCGGGTAGCCCCAAATCGTCCGGCCGGCCTCCAACGTGAAGGACTGGTCGACGGGAAGGTGATGGACGAACGCGCCTGCCGACTGCAGCGCGGCCATCCCGGTGGCGCCCGACGTGGGAGTTCCCGGCGGATTCACCATCACATTGGTGCCGTACTCCCAGTACTGGCCGAGATCAGTGTCCTCGTAGCGCATCAGCATCAGCACCACCAGCGCCCGCCCCTTAAAGAATCGGCACACCTGCATGCCGCTGTAGTCGATCATCCGCTGCGCAGCATCGGCGTCCACCAAAAACATGGCCGTGTGCTGAAAGGCAGTTCGGACCCGGACCGGCATGGTGAGCACGGTGCCCGCGATGGTGTGCTGCGTACAGTCGTCGATCACACCATCAATCTAGAACCTGTTCTAGATTGCTGCAAGAAGTGTCTAGACCAGACCTGCCAGATCACGAATCTGTTCAGGCGAATGCGCCGCGACCACCATCATGGTGACGCCCGCGGTTTCCCATTCCTTGATCTGTTCCTGCACGTAGGCAAGGTCGCCGACGATCGCGGAATCGTCCACCAGCTCATCGGGGATAATCTTGGCGGCTTGGTCTTTGCCGTCCTGACGGCCCGAGCGGAACAGCTTGGTGACGTCGTCGACCACCTCGGCATATCCCATTCGGCGGTACACGTTGGCGTGGAAGTTGGTGTCCTCGGCACCCATTCCACCCATGTAGAGCGCCAGGTGCGGCTTCATCAGTTCCATGATCGCCGAACGGTCATCGGTGACGACCACCTGGGCCGTCGCGCAGATCTCGAACGTCTCCCGGGTGCATCGCGCGCCGGGCCGTGCGAAACCTTCGTCAAGCCACTCGTTGTACATACCTGCGATCCGCGGCGAGTAGAAGATAGGGAGCCACCCGTCGCAGATCTCGGCGGACAAAGCCACGTTCTTGGGACCCTCCGCACCCAGCATGACGGGGATGTCGGCGCGCAACGGATGGGTGATCGGCTTGAGGTTCTTGCCCAGCCCGGTGGTGCCTGCCCCGGTCAACGGCAGCGGGTAGTGCGGGCCAGCGCTACTCACCGGAGCTTCGCGCGCCCACACCTGACGCAGGATGTCGACGTACTCCCGGGTGCGGGCCAGCGGCTTCGGGAATTTGGCGCCGTACCAGCCCTCGACAACCTGCGGACCGGAGACTCCGAGACCGAGGATGTGGCGACCGCCGGAGAGGTGGTCGAGGGTGAGCGCCGCCATCGCGCAGGCCGTCGGGGTGCGCGCGGACATTTGGATGACAGATGTGCCCAATCGCATCCGCGTCGTCTCGCGCCCCCACCACGCCAGCGGCGTGTAAGCGTCCGAGCCCCACGCCTCAGCCGTGAACACGGTATCGAAACCGGCCTCTTCGGCCTCGGCGACCAGTTCTGCATGGTCGTCGGGCGGCTGCGCCCCCCAATAGCCGAGTTGAAGACCTAACTTCATTCCCACCACCCCGCCGATTGCAACATGTCCCAACCTCCATACCCGTCGCTTGAAACCATTCTTAGAACCTGTTCTACTCGATGCCGTGACCGCCAGCCACAGCAGCCCGGTGCAGATCGATCCCCATGAGCCGCCACTT
>CAXMSM010000427.1:0-2191 GCA_964195655.1 uncultured Gammaproteobacteria bacterium
TGGCCTCGGCGCCATCGATCATCTTGATGGCGATGCGGTCCTTGGCGCTGCCGCCGGGATTGAGGTACTCGACCTTGGCTGCGACCGTGCCCGACCCCGCAGGGACCACTGAGTTCAGCTGTACCAGAGGGGTATTGCCGATGAGCTCACTGACGTGCCGGGCAATCCGCATGCCTCCATGGTGTCAGGCCCGGCTAGCGACTACCAGGTGGCCTCTCGGATGTACTCGCCGATCTGCCGGATGGACCGGTTAGCCTCCGACACCGCAGGCGCCCCGAGCTGGAAGACATGCATCTGACCAGGCCAGATGCGAATCTCAACGGGCACACCCGCGGCTGCCAGTAGGCGCGCCGCCTTCCGTGCATCGCTGAGCAGAACCTCCGACCCGGAGACGTGGATGAGTGTGCGGGGCAACCCGGGTTCGATGTGGTCGAGCGGCTCGTAGATGTCCTCGGGTCGGCCGTCCGTCAGGTTGCGTTCCGCAGCTTCACGGATCAACTCAACCAGAGCGTGGAAAGCCATATGCGGAAACATCACGTCAGTGCGGAGGTTCGGGTGGTCGGCGCGCGCCTCGTTGTCAAGCTCGAACAGCGGCGACATGGTGGCGATGGCGGCCGGCGATTCGCCCTGGTAGCCGTTGATGCCCTCTATCTGGAGGCGCTCGGCGAGCGCCAGCGACAGGTAGCCGCCTGCGGAATCGCCTGCCAGCGCTATCTGGTCGGGCTCGTAGCCCGTCTCACGCAACCACTTGTACGCGTCGTAGCAGTCCTCGAGTGCAGTACCCACGGAGTGCTTGGGGATCATCCGGTAGTTGACGGCCAGCACTGGGCAGTCCGCGTGCTTGGACAGCCCCGTCACCAAGCGGCCGTGGGTGTTGACGCCGCAGGTCAGAAACGCGCCACCGTGCAGGTAGAGGACGACGCTGCGCTTGCCGTCGGCTGGGAGGACACCGGCGGCGCGCACCAGCTGTGCGGTGCAGTGCGGCAACGAGATGGTGGCACGCACGGTACCGGGTGCAGGCCGCATGATCTTGGCGGCGAAGTCCACCAACCCCCACGGCCACGGCATCCTGGGCGCGTAGCTGCCGATGGTCAGGGTTGGTTTGACCGTCAGCAGAGCAGCCAGGCCCATGAGCCGGCCGGCGATACTCGGGCCGTCTTCAACGACCTCGACGGGTGCGCCATCGCTGACCGGGAACCTGCGGGATTTATGCCCTCTACCTGGCCTGACACCTAAGTGCACAGGATCGGTCACTCTACTTGGAGCCGTCATCGCCACCACCGCCTACAACGTTGTAGTCCGCAATAAGTCGAGTTATTCAGTCGATCTCGTAACTTAGCTCATGATCTGTAATCAGTATCATAATTCGTAAAACGCATTCGGTACCGGAGTTGATACCGCACTGTGATCGCCTAACCGCGGCGCCACGCCGGCAACTGCCCGGCCCAACTATAAACTGGGCAACGTGGGCATCATTGCACCGCGACGCTCGGCCATCGCCTTGGCAGCCGCGGCCACACTCGCCTCGACAGGCTCCGCTTACGTCGGAGCCCGCAACCTGCTGACTGGGCAGGCCGAGCAGGCGCGCCGGGTCATACCAAAGTCGTGGGACGTCCCCCCGCGCGCCGACGGTGTCTACTCACCGGGCGGCGGGCCCGTCGAGCGCTGGCACCGCGGGGTGCCATTCGATCTGCACCTGATGATTTTCGGCGATTCCACCGCCACCGGATACGGCTGTGCAAGTGGTGACGAAGTGCCCGGTGTGCTGCTGGCCAGGGGGTTGGCCAAGGAGTCGGGTAAGCGGATTCGGCTCAGCACCAAGGCTATCGTCGGTGCGACCTCGAAGGGCCTGTCCGGTCAGATCGACGCCATGTTCGTCGCAGGCCCCTCGCCGGACGCCGCGGTGATCATGATCGGGGCCAACGACATCACCCAACCCAACGGAATTCGCCCGTCAGCGCGCCGACTGGGACGGGCGGTGCAGCGGCTAAGGGGTAGCGGTACGGTCGTCGCGGTCGGCACCTGCCCGGATTTCGGTGTCATCACCGCGATTCCCCAGCCCCTACGCTGGGTGGCTCGAAGCCGCGGACGTCGTCTAGCGCGCGCACAAGCGGCAGAGGTGCGAGCGGCCGACGGCATTCCGGTGCCGTTCTCCGACCTGTTGGCACCACATTTCCACGAGGCCCCGGAG
>CAXMSM010000428.1:0-5884 GCA_964195655.1 uncultured Gammaproteobacteria bacterium
TGGTGCAGGTTGGTGCCCTGCTCGTAGGCGCCCTCGAGTCCGGTCAACTCGGCGGCGGTCACGGTACGGGCATACCGACCGAACGCGACGATCTGCAGCGCGTCCGACCGGAATCGGGTGCTGACCAGGTGACTGAGCGCCAGCGCCGTGCGTTTCATCGGCAGCCAGCGGTTCTCCATCACCATCGAGAAGGAAGTGTCGACCAACAACACCACCGCTGCCTGGGTGCGGGTCTCGGTCTCGGAGATCTCGACGTCCTCGACCGTCATGTGAATGTGTGAGCTCGGACGGTCCGCAGGATTTCCCGCTTCGCGCAGCACCGCATTGGTGAGGGTGCGGGTGACGTTCCACGGTTCGGTGTCGCCGAACTGCCAGGGTCGGGTGGCACCCGTCAGCTCGCCTGCTGCACCGGCCCGACGCGTGTCGCGCTCACCATGACGTCCGGAGAGTTGTTGCGCCACGTCACGCAACGCCGCATGACCCAGTTGGCGCATCGCCTTAGGAGACAGCCGCCACTGCCCGTCTGATCCCCGATCCAAGAAGCCCTGGCTCATCAACGCACGTTCCAGCTCAGCCAGAGTGCGCGCGTTGACGGCGGCATCGTCCCCCAGCTGGCGGGCCAGCATATCGAGGTCGACGTCATCCATGGTGGCCCCGGCGTAGCTCTGCGAAAGCTGCTCGGCTAGCTGCTCGAGCTCAGCTATATCGGCCAGCGCTTGCGCGCCCTCCCCCATGCCCAGCGGGTCACCTCCGGAGAACCGCTGCGAACCGGTCCAGTCCTCCCCCGGCCGGGCTGCCTGAAGGTGGCCGTCGAGGCGGTTTAGTGCGTTCATCAACGATGGTGACCCGAAGGCCTGCTGCGCCAACGCATCCAGTTCTGCGCGCTGCTGCTCGGACAGGCTGTTACGGAACCTTTGCGCGGCCGCGGCCCGGTTGGCCAACGAGTCCAGCAGCTCGTCGACATTCTTCGGATTCTCGGGGAAGAACTCGCCATGCCTGGACATGAAGTCTTCAAAATCCTGTTGCGAGCCCTCCCCCCGAGCGTGTTTGTCCAGCAGATCGTTGAGGTCATCGAGCATTTCGTTGACCCGCTGGCGGTCCTCGTCAGTGGCGTTCTCCATCGCCTGTTTCATGCCGGCGAACCGTTGGTCGAGCATCTCGCGGCCGAGCAAATCCTTGATCTGCTCATACTTTTCGCGCGCCTCCTGTGAACGCCAGTCGTACTCGGAGAGCTCCTGCACGGCTTTGGCCGGAGACGGCGAAAGGGACTCCAATTGCAACTCCCCGAATCGGGCATCGTCATCGAGCGCGCGCGCCAGCTCCTTGCGCTCGGCGAGCACCGCTTCGTCGAGCAACTTCTTGATGTCCGCCAGCGTGCCATCAAGGTTGTTGCGCTGCAACAGCTCCCGTTTTTTCCGGTTGGCTTCCGCAGCCAATTTGTCGGCGCCCGGCATGTTCGCCGATCCGCGCCTGAGCAACTCCGACAGGGCTCGCCGCGGAGAGGTACCCTCCATGACATCCTGCCCGATCGCCTCGAGCGCCTCGCGCAAGTCGACCGGAGGTGCCAGCGGATCAGGACCGCCGGTGTAGGGGGAATAGCGCGTTGTGCGTTTAGCCATAGACGGTTTCGCCTTCGTCGGAGACCTTGTCGATACGTTTGGCGAGATAGAGCCCTTCGAGCGCCAACTCGATTGCTGCGGCGCGCTGACCTTCGGACCGGGCACCGAGGCTACGCTGAATCTCGGCGACCGCGGGCACCTCGGGAAGCGCGGCCAGGACTTCGCGTGCGGGTACCCGTGCCCCGGTGGTAACCGGCGAACCGTGTTCGATCGCGGCGACGATCGGCCCCACGTCGATTCCTCCGAGCAATCGCTGCGCGGTGTCGGCGGTGGCCCGCCGCAGCAGGTGCTCGAGCACAGCCTGCTCACGTCCCTCCTCACCGGATTCGAACTCCAACTTGCCGCGGAGCACGTCGATCACCGTCCCGAGGTCGATGACGCGCGCGACGGGATCCTGCTCACCGAGCACGGCAGCCCGGTGGCGCGCGGATGCTGCGACGGTCTCCGCGGCGGCGATCGCGAATCGTGCCGATACCCCGGATCGCTGGTCGACGGAGTTCGATTCCCGCAGACTGCGGGCGAATCGGGCCAGGATCTGCAGTAAATAGCCAGGTACCTCGGCAGCCAGCTGAGCCTCCTGGTTGATGACACCTACCTCGGCGTCGAGTTCGAGCGGATAGTGCGTGCGGATCTCGGCGCCGAACCGGTCCTTGATCGGGGTGATGATGCGTCCGCGGTTCGTGTAGTCCTCGGGATTGGCACTCGCAACCACCAGCACGTCCAGGGGCAGCCGCAGAGTGTAGCCACGCACCTGGATGTCGCGTTCCTCCATCACGTTGAGCATCGCCACTTGGATGCGCTCGGCCAGGTCGGGAAGCTCGTTGATCGCGACGATGCCGCGGTGCGCCCGCGGGATCAGGCCGTAGGCGATGGTTTCAGGATCGCCGAGACTGCGACCCTCGGCGACCTTGATGGGGTCGATGTCGCCCACCAGATCGGCGACGCTGGTGTCCGGGGTGGCCAGCTTCTCGGCATAGCGCTGGCTACGGTGTCGCCAGGTCACTGGCAGGTCGTCTCCGGAGTCCGCCGCCCTGCGGATCGACTCCGGAGTGATCGGGCTGTAGGGGTGTTCGCCGAGCTCGGCGCCGGCAATGACGGGTGTCCACTCGTCTAGCAGGCCGGTCAAAGCGCGCAGCAGCCGCGTTTTGCCCTGGCCGCGTTCGCCGAGCAATACGACGTCGTGCCCGGCGATGAGTGCGCGTTCCAACTGGGGGATGACGGTGTCGTCGAAACCTAGGATGCCTGCCCATAGGTTTCGCCCCTCCGCCAGCGCGTGAAGCAGATTCACGCGCATCTCGGCCTTGACGCTGCGTTCCTGATGCCCGGATGCCCGCAGCTCACCGACTGTGCGAGGGAGGTCGTTAGGTGAAGTCACCACTCCACGCTACGACCCCTCCCCGCGAGGGCGCGCGTCTGCACCCGACACACCGCTGCACCCTGGCATTCTGCGCGCGCTCACCGGTGGCCCGAGCGTCAGTGCGCGAAGTGACGCGCTCCGGTGAGGTACAGCGTGATTCCGGCTGCTTCGGCAGCTGCGGTCACTTCGTCGTCGCGGACTGACCCGCCGGGATGTACGACCGCCTTCACCCCGGCTTGAGTCAGAGTTTCCAGGCCATCAGGGAACGGGAAGAACGCATCGGATGCCCCGACCGCGTCCGGTGTGCGGTCGCCGGCCCGCTCCACTGCCAGGCGAGCCGCGTCCACCCGGTTGACCTGACCCATACCCACGCCGACCGTAGCCCCGTCTTTGGCGATCACGATCGCGTTGGACTTCACCGCCCGGCAGGTCCGCCAGGCGAACACGAGATCGGCGATCGTCTGCGGGTCGGCTGGTGACCCGGAGGCCAGTGTCCAATTGGCCGCATCGTCGCCGTTCGCGTCGATGGCGTCACGTTGCTGAAGCAGCAGGCCGCCGCTGACCTGCCGGAATTCAGTCCCACCCTGTTGCGGCTCTGAGGCTATGAGCACGCGGATGTTCTTCTTTCCGGCAAGGACTTCCACCGCTCCTGGCTCATACGCCGGCGCGATGATCACCTCGGTGAAGATGCCGGCGACGGTCTCGGCCATCTCCACGCTGACCTCGGTGTTCGCCGCGATCACACCACCGAAGGCGGACAACGGGTCACAATCGTGGGCCTTTCGATGGGCGTCGGCCACGGAAACCGACGAAACCGCGATGCCGCACGGGTTGGCATGCTTGATGATGGCCACGCAGGTGCCCTCATGGTCGAACGCCGCACGCCATGCCGCGTCAGCGTCGGTGTAGTTGTTGTAGGACATCTCTTTTCCGTGCAGCTGCTCAGCCTGCGCCAGTCCCGGCCACCCGCCGTCGTCGCAGTAGAGCGCGGCCTGCTGGTGCGGGTTCTCCCCGTAACGCAATACGGCTGCCCGGCGGAACGTCGCCCCGAGCCACGGAGGCAGCGACACCGGCGCCGGCACAGCGCTGTTCTCGGGTGCCAGTACCGACTCCATCCAAGATGCTACCGCTACGTCGTATTCGGCCGTGTGCCGGAATGCCAACGACGCCAGCTTCTTCCGCTCATCGAGAGTGAATCCGCCAGCTCGCACGGCCGCCAGCACACCGTCATAGCCCAGCGGATCGACGACCACCGCAACGCTGGGATGGTTCTTGGCAGCCGCACGCACCATGGATGGTCCACCGATGTCGATCTGTTCCACACACTCGTCGACGCCGGACCCAGAGTTGACGGTCTGAGTGAACGGGTACAGATTCGCTACGACGAGTTCGAATGCCGCCACGCCAAGATCGGCAAGCGACGCAACATGTTCGGACTTGCGCTGATCGGCCAGCAGTCCCGCGTGCACATGGGGATGCAGCGTCTTGACCCGACCGTCGAGCACCTCGGGGAAACCGGTGACGTCCTCCACCGGCGTTACCGGAATACCGCCTTCGGCAATGTGTTTCGCAGTCGATCCGGTGGAAACGATGTCCACACCGGCAGCGTGCAAGCCTTGCGCAAGCGGAACGAGGCCGGTTTTGTCGTAGACGCTGATCAGCGCGCGGCGGATTCGCCGCCGGAACAGACTGTCGTTCTCGCTCATCCTAGGGTCGCCTTTCGTCCGGTCCAGGTCACGCCGCGGATTGCCAACGCCCCCAGTACATTTACCAGCAGCTGTCGCTCGATCACTTTGATCCGTTCGTGCAGGGTCGCCTCATCATCGTCGTCTAGCACGGAAACGGCTTGCTGGGCGAGGATCGGGCCGGTGTCGGCCCCCTCGTCGACGAGGTGCACCGTGCAACCGGTGACCTTGACTCCGTACGCCAGCGCCTCAGGGACTGCGTGAGCGCCCGGGAATGCGGGCAGCAGCGCGGGATGGGTGTTGATCACCCGCGCGGGGAATGTCGAAAGGAACTTGGGTCCAAGGATTTTCATGAACCCTGCCGACACCACCAGGTCGGGTTCGTGCACAGCTGTCGCCTCGGTTACGGCGGCGTCCCAGGCAGCGCGCCCCGAGTGATCGGCGAGCCGGACGGTGAACGCCGGTACCGACGCGGCCGCGGCGATGTCCAGAGCGGCGCAGACCCGGTCGGTTCCCACCGCCACCACTCGGGCTGGGTAGTCGCCGACTGTGGATTTCAGCAGCGACGCGAGCAACGAACCCGTCCCCGAAGCGAGGACCACCACCCGCGCCGGCGCGCACGGGGGCACACGGACCGCTGGCTGCACGCCTGAGAGCCTAATGGGTGGCTCACTTGCAGTGCCTCCGCGGTCGCCGCCGCCATCGGAGGTTCCGTCGCCTGGTTCGTCTACGACGCTCCGTCGCCTGGTTCGTCCACGACGAAGTGGTCCTCGGGGTCAAGCTCCTCAAGTGGTGGTCCGTCCTCCGTCGCCGGTTGCGCGACGGGTACGTCCTCGAATACGGGCTCGAGTTCGATCGCCGGATCGATCGCGATCTCGGCGTTCTCGGCGGTCTCGGCGGTCTCGGCGTTCTCGGCGTTCTCGGCGTTCTCAGACGTGGATTCGATGGTGTCGAGGTCGGTGTCGACCGGTTCGACCTGTTCATCGTCGGACGCCGTCGCGACCTCGGCGACAGACTCGTCGACCTCGGTATCGGAGGTTGCCTCCACCTTGGGCGCCCTGGTGAACTTGGGGAATTTAGGGACCTTGGGGAATTTGGGGACCTTAGGGACCTTGGGGACCTTGGGGACCTTGGGGACCTTGGGGACCTTGGGGACCTTGGGGACCTTGGGGACCTTGGGGACCTTGGGGACCTTGGGGACCTTGGGGACCTTGGGGACCTTG
>CAXMSM010000429.1:0-3993 GCA_964195655.1 uncultured Gammaproteobacteria bacterium
AAGACCGAGAGGTAGGGTGGGTCGAGCGCAGCGAGCCCCACCAAATGGATTGACTGGCTTGCGGAAGTCCGTTCCTGAACCCCGGGTGATGCCGTGAAAACAATGCGAGCGATCGGCTGGATGTTGGTTTCCGTGGCGGCCACGGCCGGCGGCAGGTGAACCGTGGTGTGTCCAAACGCGATCCCATCGTGTAGTCGCCGAAACACCAACGTGTACACAGCGTCTCCGTCCAACCGCAGCCGGCTCGCGGCCGCGACATCGACGCGGCGATGCAGTCCGTCGAGCACCTCCATCGTGGTGTCGTCGGACAGGCTCATCAGGTCCTCGATCGACCCGAGTTGGCGCAGGTACCGGCGGCTTGTCTCTCGCGCGTAGCTACCACGACCGGGTATCCGGACGACCATCCCAGCGGCGACCAGGTCCTGAAACGCCCGCCGGACCGTCTGACGGGAGAGCCCGTGGCGGGTCACCAGCTCGGCCTCAGTGGGCAATCGTGTGCCCTCTGGATACTTGCCCGCCGCGATATCACCGCGAAGCTGTTCGCGCAGGACCTGATATGCAGGCTCGGTTCTAACTCCTGCGGACACTGTCAGATCCCACCCCGCGCGATCAGCTGTGCGGCGATGACGTTGCGTTGGATCTCGTTGGTACCCTCCCCGACGATCATCAACGGCGCGTCCCGAAAGTAGCGCTCGACGTCGTATTCCGTCGAATAGCCGTACCCGCCGTGGATTCGGACCGCGTTGAGCGCGATCTCCATTGCGACTTCGGAGGCAAACAGCTTGGCCATGCCCGCCTCCATGTCGGCGCGCGCTCCACTGTCGTAGCGGTCGGCCGCGTGAAGGGTGAGCTGTCGTGCCGCGGTTAGCTTGGTCGCCATGTCGGCCAGGTAGTGGCCGACAGCCTGGTGCTTCCAGATCGGCTGGCCGAAGCTCTCGCGCTGCTGCGCGTAGGCCAGGGAGTCCTCAAGTGCGGCCGCGGCCACCCCGAGCGCACGTGATGCCACCTGAATACGCCCGGTTTCAAGGCCTTTCATCATCTGTCCAAAGCCCTTGCCGGGTTCCCCGCCAAGAATCATCGAGGCGGGCACGCGGTAGTCGTCGAACGCCAGCTCGCAGGACTCGACGCCCTTGTAACCCAGCTTGGGTAGGTCACGGGAAATGGTCAGGCCCGGGCCGTGCTCAACGAGCAGCACCGAGATTCCGCGATGAGACGGACTGGCAGCCGGATTGGTTTTGCACAGCAGCGCGATCAAGCCTGACCGGCGCGCGTTGGTGATCCAGGTCTTGGCGCCGTTGACGACGAGCTCATCGCCGTCCGCCCGCGCTGTCGTGGTCATCGCCTGCAGGTCGGATCCACCACCCGGTTCGGTCAGTGCCATCGCTGCGCGCATCTCACCGGTGGCCATCGGCGGCAGGTACCGCTGCTTCTGCTCCTCGGTGCCAAACAGTGTCAGCAGCTTGGCCACCACCGTGTGTCCGCCCATTGCCCCAGCCAGGCTCATCCAGCCTCGGGAAAGCTCCTGAGTGACCTCGACGTAGCACCGGGTCGATACCGGCGTGCCCCCGTAGGGTTCGGGAATGGCCAGTCCGTATATGCCGATGCGCTTCATCTGATCGATCCACGCCTCGGGGTAGGTGTTGGCCTGTTCGACGTCGCGCACGGTGGGCTTTACTTCGCGGTCGACGAACGCCCGGACCGTCTCGACCAGCATGGCTTCGTCGTCGCTCAACCCGTCAATAAATCCGGCGCCCACTACGGCTCTCCCAACCTCACGAAATGTACGGCCATATTAGCCGGACATTGACACCACCCGAAGCCAATGCCAGCATAACCAGCTGTGACTTTGTACGGCCAAATCTTAGGCGGGCCCTACTTCGACGACCTGGAGATGGGCCAAGTCTTCGACAGCGCCCCGTCGATGACCTTGACCGCGGGTGTGGCCGCGGTGCACCAGTCCATCATCGGGGACCGGCTGCGATTGCCGTTGGACGCAGAGCTGACGGCTGCCGTGACGGGGGCGGCCGCACCTCTGGCGCACCCGGGGTTGGTGTGTGATGTGGCCATCGGGCAGTCCACGTTGGTCACGCAGCGGGTGAAGGCCAACCTGTTCTATCGCGGGCTGACGTTCCACCGATTCCCCGTCCTCGGCGATACGTTGTTCACCCGCACCGAGGTGGTCGGGCTAAAGCAGAACTCCGCCAAACCCGGCCGCGCTCCCACCGGCCTCGCCGCTCTGCGGATGACTACCCGCGACGGGGTGGGTCAGTTGGTGCTGGACTTCTGCCGATGCGCGATGCTGCCGCTGAGCGCTGACACGGTGCAGACCGGCCACAACGACGACCTTTCCGGGATAGGTGCCGGGGCCGGTTCGTCCGCCGATCCCACCGCCGACTGGGATGGCGCGGCGTTCCGCGCCCGGGTGCCCGGGCCCCACTTCGATCCCGCCCTGGTGGGAACCGCGCTGTCGAGCACCGCCGACGTGGTGAGCAGCGCTCCGGAGCTTGCCCGACTTTCGCTGAACATTGCTGCCACCCACACTGACTCACGGGTTGCCGGGACGAGGCTCGTCTACGGTGGGCACACCATCGGGCTTGCGCTGGCACAGGCCACCCGCCTATTGCCCAACCTGGTCACGGTCCTGGGATGGGAGTCGTGCGACCACACTGGTCCGGTGCACGAAAACGACACGCTATACAGCGAACTCAGCATCGATGGCGCCGACCAGTTGCCCGACGGACGCGGCGGGGTGGTGCGCTTGCGCTCGACGGTCTACGCCGCGGGCGGGTCGGAATCGAAGGACGACCGTCAGGTCTTGGACTGGCGGTTCACCGGCCTGCTGTTCTGAACCGGCGGATGTCGTGATCAGACGGTGGAAGGCGTGAACGCCGCCTTCAGCAGCGCACACTGACTGGCGAAGAATGACTGTGACACCACGGCTTCCGGTGCGACCCAATCGAATCCGTGGAAGGCGCCCTTGACGACGATGGCCTCGCATGGCACGCCGGCTGCTCGCAGCTGTTCGGCGTATGCGAGGTCCTCGTCGTGGAAGAAATCCAGGGTCCCGACACCGATCCAGGCCGGCGGCAGCCCGGAAAGATCTTCGCGGCGTGCCGGAACGGCAACGTCTGGGTCGGATTCTCCGAGATAGGCACGCCAACCGAACTTGTTGCTCGACCGGTTCCACAGCCGGTGTCCGGGATGGTCGAGATCGCCGCGATGCGCGGAACGATCATCGATCATGGGATAAACGAGAAGCTGCGCAGCCAGATCGATCTCGTGGCGGTCGCGGGCGACCAATGCCAGTGCGGCGGCCAGCCCGCCGCCGGCGCTGGCTCCGCCGACCGCCACCTGGGCAGGATCAACGGACGGCAGTTTACTCAGCCAGGTGAGCGCCGAGTAGCAGTCTTCGAGAGGAGCCGGGTACGGATGCTCAGGGGCGAGTCGATAGTCGACCGATACGACGGTGGCGCCCAGCTCCTCGACGAACCTGCGGCACAGCGCGTCGTCTTGAGCGGCATCGCCGATGAGGTAGCCGCCGCCGTGGATCCAGAGCAGCGCCGGACCGCGACCGGCTGGGCCGGCGGGACGGTACAGCCGAACCCCAACGCCGGATTGGAGCGTGAGCACCTCTGGGGCGTCCGGGCCATTGGGCTCGGACCGCCGCGTCAGACGGCTGGCGAGGCGAAGAAACGGCAGCGTGCGGGGCGTCACGAACTGCTTCGGCAGCAGCCGGGCGCTGCGTCGCAACTCGGGATGGAACTCAATGCTGGCCACCTGACCAGTATGCGTGTCACCGCAGCAGCGGATCGTATGCGTGTCACCGCAGCAGCGGATCGCTGACTGCGGCTGGGACATGAGTAGACAACTTCGCTGCGATTGTCCTTCGGTTTTGCCGTTGCGGGGTACGCTCGCGAAATGACGGATCGGCCGGAGACCCAGTATCCTGGACCTAGCCTGACCACATGCCTGCAATGGTTGCTGAAGGCCAGT
>CAXMSM010000430.1:0-3991 GCA_964195655.1 uncultured Gammaproteobacteria bacterium
ACGGCTGATCGCCACAGATTTTTCGACGACTGCAGCGTCACCGCCTACCGTTGACGGCTTTTCCCGCCGCGGTGTCGTCTTCGCTCGGGAAACGTCTCGTCGTCCGTCGCCGGGACATTCCCCTCGGGGAGTCCCGGGCCCGACTACGCCGTGACCGGCTGCAACGCCCCGGACACGCTCAATGCAATCGGGTCGGTGGCAAGGAACTTCGAGTACTCCATCTCGATCGCTGACGCAACCGAGAACACATGCACTGCGCCTGAATAGTCGGCAACATAGAGGCGCGATCCCCCCGAACCCAGCGTCACGCAGGACGGGCGCGCGTCGACCGATAGCGAGTCGACAATCTCCAGGCTCAGCGTGCACAACACTGCGACGCGGTCATAATCGACGATGTATGCGCGGGCATGATCAGGGCTCATCACCAATTGTGTAGGTGCACCACCGATTTCCACTGTGCCGGTCACCGTGTTGGTCGAAAGGTCGATGACGTGGACCGCACCACCGACCGCCCGATCGGAGGTCAGCACATAGACCATGCCGCCGGCGTAGGCGATGTCACGGATCGGCGAGCCAACCGCGACAACGCGCTGCACACGTGACGTCTCGCTGTCGAGGATGACCAACCGGCTGCCGCCGAGGTCGGTGACTGCCGCATACAAGCGCTTGCCGTTCGGATCAAGGCAGAGAGCGTCGAGGGCGGCGGCGGGGCCGTACCCGATTTCGATCGTTCCGACGCGCTCGGCAACGGTGTCGATCACCGTGACATCGACGCGGTCGTTCGCAGTTCGCCCGGCGTAGACGCGCTTGCCATCTGGGCTCGCGGCCAGTGCGGTGACGCCGAACGCCAATGGGAAGGTCGCGACGACGGCCCGTGTCTTCAGGTCGATCGCCGATACGGCGTCCTGGCTGGCTGAGCCGGTGGTGACGTACGCGCGGTCGTCGGTGACGGCGATGGCGACCGGTGCGCCGGCCACAGCGACGTTGTCACCGAGCGGCCGTGCTGCTGAGTCGATGATCGACACGCTCTGGTTTGCGGCGTTGGCCACCACAACGGAGTCGATGGCCGCGCCGCTCCCGGCGGCAATGTCACCGATCGGGCCGCAGCCCACCGCGATACGGCGTTCGAGGATGACATCGCCATCTACGGCGTCTGCCAACACTTCGGCAGCCCTGCGCGAAGCAGAACTGTCATCAAGCATCACATGCCCCATGGGCACCAAAAAGTTTGCCATCTGTCGTGGTACCTCCGCCGGACATCAACACTGCCGGCAACTAGATTCAGTGTCTCAACCACCCGTTCGGGTGTGACTTTGAAACGAGTGTATCGACGAAAAATCCGAGGCCAGACCTGGCGAATCCGGCGAATCGCGCAGCAGTGGCAAGGCCTCTCAGACATCGCTTAGGGAATTCTTGGTTATCAGGTTGCCGGCTTCCGTCGGCAATGGAAAAATTGCCTCCAAACAGGTACTTGGCCATGTGTGGCAACCTGATTAACGAGGTGTGACCCAAACCTCCCGCCAACACTTTCCTCAGCTTTCGAGGCCAAAGTGAGCGGCAACTCACATCGCGACACGACACTAAACTCGCTGCCAGGCCGAACCTGGCCGGCTCCGCGGTCGAAGAGTCGGTGCCTGCGCGGCCAGCAGGATCCTGCAGTTCGATGATGTGGTCGACCGGTCGAGCGCCGACGCTGGATCGTCTTCCAGACGTTCCGGCGAGCGGTCTTCCATTGGGCCGGATACTTGTGCGCCGGACTCGGCGCGCCAATCACTTCTCCCGCGCTACGCGACGGCTACCATCCGCACAGGATGCCCACAGGAAGGCCAATCATGTATAGCCGTCACGTCCGTCCGATGATCCTCGCCGCAGCCGCATCAGCGGCCATGACGACGATGCTTATGGGATCGCCGATCGCCTACGCCACCGAAGCCGACGACCAGTTCCTCTCCGTCCTAACGAATCTAGGACTCGCGTTCGACACACCAGACGAAGCGACCGGGGCAGGCAACAACATCTGCGACATTGTTGCCGAGGGCAGCGCGAACAACATCACCCCGCCCGAAATCCGCAGCAGCATCATCGTGTCGCTTCGCAACGATGGTGTAGATGACCCCACCGCAACACAACTCATGCGGGGGGCGGTCAACGCATACTGCCCGCACTACAACGCAGTCGTCGGCGACTGACGCGCAGCGCAGGGGTTGGCCGGACATGACCGGCGCCCGATGATTCCCCAACCAAGCTGTGAGCGAACGGTTTTCGAGACCTCAATGTTGCCCGCAGCAGGTTGCGCAGCGGACATCTGATGCCCACACAATGGCGGCCAACTCGGCTCCCCAACGAAATTGCCGATACGGGGGCGAATTCGCCCGCGTAGTCGCGCGGCAAATCTTGCGCGCGCCTCCCGCAGAAGTCTCGACCTTGACTTTAGCCTTGGTGACCGTGACCACACTGCTCGAGCCGTCGTTGGCCGACCTGGATTTCGAGCCCGACATCCCGTGCGCCTGTCGCAAGCTTTGCAATCCCCTTGCCCACCCGGCGCAATGGTGGGTCACGCTGTCATGCGGTTGCCCGTACCCGATGTGCAAGCGGGCGCTGCGCATCGCGAATGTCCGCCTCAAGGTTCGGCCGCTGACTTGTCGGCAGTGCGAGACGGACCAGATCGCAATTCGCGGCGTGGTTCGCATCTGACCCCGATCAACCTTGCTGAACGTAGTTCTCTACGTAGCCGCCCCGCGTAGCTGCCCCGGAAGCCGATGGCGAATGCCCGGTTGAATCGCCGGATTTATGCGGCTCTTCAGAATTGAGGGTGTAGTCGGGGTTTGAATCCGCCGGTTTCCAGTAGTGATCTGGCGATGTAGTTGGTGAGGTTTCGGAATCCCAGGGCTGATCCGCGGAGGTGTTCGAGGCGGCCGTTGATCGCTTCGGTAGGCCCGTTGCTGGTGCCTGGTCGTTCGAAGTAGGCCAGGACGTCGTCGGCCCGTTTCTTCAGCGTTCGCCCGAGAGTGGTTAGTTCCTGCAGAGGCTTGGGAACTCCTGCGCTAAGCGTGGCGATCAGCGCCGCCATCATGGCGCGGCCACGCTTGCGGTCGGGTTGTCGGTAGGCGGCCACGGTGCGCTGATACATCATCCAGGTGGCCTCGACCTCGGCATGAGCGTCGACGGCGAATACGGCGGCCAGCCGGGCTTTCTGAATATCGGTGAGTAGATCGGCCCCGGTCTGCAGCGTGCGCCGCGATCGGTAGAGCGGGTCGGTCTTGTGGCCGCGGTGCCCGCAGGTGGCCAGCTGAACCCGGCGCCGGCACTCGTCGAGGGCGTTGCCGGCAAGGCGGACCACATGGAATGGATCCATCACCGCCACCGCCTCGGGTAGTTCTTCGGTGGTGGCGGACTTGAACCCGGAAAACCCGTCCATGGCAACAACCTCCACCAGATCCCGCCATTGTTGGGGTCGGTCGGCCAGCCATTGTTGGAAGGCGTGTTTGGAGCGGCCTTGCACTATGTCGAGCAGCCGGGCCGGACCGGTCTTGTCCCGAACGGGGGTCAGATCGATGATGACGGTGACGAACTTGTCGCCGCGGCGGGTGTGACGCCAGACGTGTTCATCGACCCCGATCACGCGCACACCGTCGAATCTCGCCGGATCGGCGATGAGCACCTGTTGACCTTCGGCCAGGACCGCGTTGTTGGCGGTGTTCCACGACACTGCCAGTCCGTCGGCGATCCGGGCCACGGTCAAGTGCTGGCACACAAGGGCTTCCAGCGCCCACCGCAGGGCCCGACGCGACAGCTTGGCCCGCGGGTCGGCGGCCTTGCTGGCGTCTTGGCGCCACACATGTGCGCACCCGGCGCATCGATAGCGCCGGACGGTGACCACTAAGGTCGTGGGCCGCCACCCGAACGGCTCGTGAGCAAGCTGGCGCGTGACGGTGTCACGCACGGTGCCTTCCTCCCCGCAGCGCCGGCACCACCGATCGTCGTCGGCGAT
>CAXMSM010000431.1:0-1603 GCA_964195655.1 uncultured Gammaproteobacteria bacterium
TCATAGCCAAGGCCACCGACTGGGTGAGCTTCGGCGTCCGGTACCTGTCACGGCAAAAAGCCACCATCGACGGTGGTGAAGTGAAGATTTCCCAAATCGGCACCGGCCTGATCGTCCCGGTCGACGTCCCGTTACCTGGCGGGACAGTACTGGCTGGCACCCCGGTCGATTCACTCGTGGCCCCGTTGTTTCGGGACGGAGGGACGTTGTCCGACCAGAGCGCCAGTACGGTTCTGCGCTTTCCCGAGCAGTTGGTGTTGGGGGCCGCGCTGCAGGTTTCCCCCAAGGTCAAGCTTCTGGTGGACTACCAGTACACCAACTGGAAGGTCTTCGAGGTGCTCCCCATCGAATTCGAGCACATCGGCACCGTCACGTTGCAGGAAAACTTCGTCGAAACCCATGGCATCCGGCTGGGTGGTGAATACGCTTTCAGCAGCGACACCCAGGCACGGCTGGGCTTCATAAGCCACGGCGCCGCGGCGCCCGCCGAAACGGTCACCCCCAATCTCCCCGAAGGCCCGAGGTCGGAATTCACCGCAGGCTTCGGCACCAGAATTACCGGGGGCTTGCGGTTCGATTTTGCCTATCAGTACATCGATCAAGCCGACCGGCGGGGCCGGTCGACCGACGGCGGCAGCGACTTCCCCACCACCGCGGCGAATGACGGACTCTACACATTCAATGCCCATGTATTCGGCCTGTCACTGATCTACAAGTTCTAGCCCAGGAGACCTTCGCGATGAGAACGTTGAAACTGCTCGCTGTGCTCGCGCTGGCCCTCCCCTTGGCCACCTCGTGCTACACCGACGAACAACTCGGCGCGGCGCCGCTCCCCAACACCGGGGAGTTGATGCGGCGCTACCTATCCATCGGCAACAGCTTCACCGCCGGATTCCAATCGGCCGGCATCAACGACAGCACACAGAACCTGGCCTACCCGGTATTCTTCGCCAGGGCCGTCGGTACCTCATTCGCCGTGCCGTCACTCACCATGCCGGGTTGTCCCGCACCGTTCATCAACAACGTAACAATGGAACGCGTGCCCCCGCCCATTCCAACCGGCTGCGCGCTTCGAACCCACGAGCCGTTGCCGCCGTTCTTCAACAACCTGGCGGTGCCGGGGGCGCACGCCATCGACCCGTTGAACAACCTGGATCCGGCGTCCAACGCCAACATCCTGACGATGCTGATCCTCGGCGGCAAGACGCAGATCCAGGCGCTGACGGACGCCAACCCTACGTTCGCGTCCGTGTGGATCGGCAACAACGACGTCCTGGGAGCCCTCACCAGCAGCGCCAACCCAGGCGACCCGGCCGAGATCACACCGCAGTCGGATTTCGGGGTCCAGACAAGAGGGATCTTCGATGCCATCGACGTCACCGGCGCCAGTGCCGCGATCTTTTCCGTCGGCGACGTCACCTTGATCCCCTTCGCCTCACTAGGCGCCATCTATTGGTGCCTCAAGAACGGCGGCTGCCCACTGCCGCTGCCTCCGGCTTCTCCACAAGTACCAGCCAACTTCACCGTGGACGTCAGTTGCGCACCCCCGCCGGGTGGGCAGGGGCTTAACACGCTGGTGCCGTGGACAGTCGGCGTGTTAAGC
>CAXMSM010000432.1:0-3282 GCA_964195655.1 uncultured Gammaproteobacteria bacterium
AAATCCAAACGCTAAATGTTCTTCGCTTACCCCGGGTGCCCGTACCGAGATGGCCGACACCACCGCCGAGTGGCTCGCGCACCGCTGGTGAAAGCTGGTGACCGTCCGGTAAGGGTGCTGGCCCACTTCGTGCCCGGCGAAAAGGTGCTGGAATTTCTTGCTCTGCAGGACGATTCGCTCGATATCCGATACTGCGCCGAAGACGACGACGACACGTTCTATCGCGAGCTGCCCGACGCCGAGGTGATCTGGCATGTACTGCGTCCCATCTCCGGGGACGACCTCGCCAAGGCGCCGCGACTGCGGCTCGTACACAAGCTTGGCGCCGGGGTGAACACCATCGACGTCGACGTCGCTACGGCGCATGGCATCGCAGTCGCCAACATGCCCGGTGCGAACTCAGCATCAGTCGCCGAGGGCACAGTGCTGCTGATGCTGGCGGCACTGCGCCGACTCCCGGAGCTGGACCGGGCCACCCGGTCGGGCGCAGGCTGGCCAACGGACCCCACGCTCGGTGAAACGGTGCGCGACGTCGGCGGCTGCACGGTCGGCCTGATCGGCTATGGCAACATCGCCAAACGCGTCGAGCGCATCATCGTGGCTATGGGTACTCCACCTTCTGAGGTCATACACACCAGTACCCGGGATGACGGCCAGCCGGGTTGGCGCCACCTGGACGACCTGCTGGCGGTCAGCGACATCGTCTCGTTGCATCTGCCACTGACCGAACGCACCGCCGGGCTCCTCGACCGCGACGCGGTGGGGCGAATGAAGCCCGGCGCGGTCCTCGTCAACACCTCGCGCGGTCCGATCGTCGACGAGGTAGCGCTCGTTGACGCGCTGCGCTCCGGACAGCTTGCCGCCGCCGGTCTCGATGTCTTCGCCGAGGAACCGGTGCCGGCCGACAATCCACTACTTGGGCTGGGCAACGTGGTGCTGACACCCCACGTGACCTGGTACACCGCCGACACCATGCGCCGCTACCTGGAGTTCGCCCTGGACAACTGCGCGCGGCTGCGTGACGGCCGAGACCTCGCAAACCTGGTGAACCAGGTGCCCGGGTAGGCTCGGTCCCAACCAACCGGTTAGCCAGCCCCCGAAGAAGGCAAACGATGCCCATCGCGATCAATGACGAGCACAACGACCTTGCCGATTCGGTGCGGTCGCTGGTGGCTCGGGTTGCGCCGTCCGAAGTGCTGCACGACGCTCTCGAGACCCCGATCCCGAACCCCCCGCCGTTCTGGAAAGCCGCTGCCGAGCAGGGGCTACCAGGTGTTCACCTCGCAGAGTCGGTCGGCGGACAAGGCTTCGGCATCCTCGAATTGGCAATCGTCGCCGCCGAGTTCGGCTACGGAGCCGTTCCAGGCCCGTTTGTACCGTCGGCCATCGCCAGCGCGCTGATCTCCGCGCACGACCCCGACGCGGCCATCCTCAACGACCTGGCGTCCGGCGACGTCATCGCGGCCTACGCGATCGACTCTGGGTTGACCGCGACCCGTCACGGCGACGGGCTCGTCATCCGCGGCGAGGCGCGCGCGGTACCCGCGGCAGCACAGTCGTCGGTGCTGGTGCTGCCGGTGACGGGCCTGGGCGAAGGGGCATCGGGCGGCAAATGGATCGTCCTCGATGCCGACCGACTGGAGGTCGAGCCCGTGCCCAGCGTCGACCCACTGCGGCCGGTCGCTCACGTCCGAGCCAACGCCGTCGAAGTGTCCGACGACCGCGTGCTGTCCAATCTGAGCCGCGACCATGCACGCGCACTGATCTCGACTCTGTTGTCTGCCGAGGCGATCGGTGTCGCGCGTTGGGCCACCGACACCGCCGCGTCCTACGCCAAAATCCGCGAACAGTTCGGCAGACCGATCGGCCAGTTTCAAGCCATAAAGCACAAGTGCGCAAGCATGATCGCCGAAACCGAGCGGGCTACCGCGGCCGTGTGGGACGCGGCACGCGCCATCGACCAGATGCGCGAGGCACCCCGCAAGCCCGCCGGACCCGCCGAAAACCCAGCCTGCGACAACACCTTCGAAATCGCCGACTTCGAGTTTGCCGCGGCTGTCGCGGCGACGCTGGCCCCGGTCGCCGCTCAGCACTGCACCCAGGACTGCATCCAGGTGCACGGCGGCATCGGATTCACCTGGGAACACGACACCAACATCTACTACCGCCGCGCTCTGGTGTTGGTAGCGAGCTTCGGTCGGGCCGCCGAGTACCCGAAGCGGGTCCTCGACCTCGCGACCACGACCGGCATGCGCGCGCTGAACATCGACCTCGACCCTGAGACCGAGAAGCTGCGCGCCGAGATCCGCTCGGAAGTGGCTGGTTTCAAAGCGATTCCGCGCGAGCAACGCAATGCCGCGATCGCTGAGGGTGGCTGGGTACAGCCCCATCTCCCCGTGCCGTGGGGACGCGCGTCCAACCCGGTCGAGCAGATCATCATCGCCCAGGAGTTCACCGCCGGGCAGGTGCGGCGTCCCCCGATGGGCATCGCTGCCTGGATCATCCCGTCGATCGTCGCGTTCGGAACCGACGAGCAAAAGGAGCGGTTCCTGCCGTCGACGTTCCGCGGTGAGGTGATCTGGTGCCAGCTGTTCTCCGAACCCGGGGCGGGCTCCGACCTGGCCAGCCTGTCCACCAAGGCCACCAAGGTCGACGGCGGATGGCGCATCACCGGCCAGAAGATCTGGACCACTGGCGCTCAATACTCTGCGTGGGGTGCGCTGCTGGCAAGGACAGACCCCAGCGGCCCGAAACATAGTGGCATCACCTACTTCCTGCTCGACATGAAAAGCAACGGCGTTGAGGTCAAGCCGCTGCGCGAGCTCACCGGCAACGCGATGTTCAACACCGTCTATCTCGACGATGTTTTCGTGCCGGACGACATGGTGCTCGGCGACGTCGACCGCGGATGGGAGGTCAGCCGCAACACCCTGACCGCCGAACGGGTTTCCATCGGCAGCAGTGAGCCGCCGTTTCTGCCCAGCCTGGACAGGTTCGTCGAGTTCCTCGGCGAGGGGCAGTTCGACCAGATCGCTCAAAACCGCGCGGGAGTACTGATCGCCGAGGGGCATGCCGCCAAGATCCTCAACATGAGGTCCACTCTGCTGACTCTCGCCGGAGGCGATCCGATGCCCGCAGCGGCGATCTCAAAGCTGCTGTCCATGCGTACCGGCCAGGGGTACGCCGAGTTCGCGGTGTCCTCGTTCGGCACCGACGCGGTCGTCGGCGATCGAGAACAACTGACCGGACGCTGGGCGGAGTACCTCTTGGCCAGCCGTGCGA
>CAXMSM010000433.1:0-8078 GCA_964195655.1 uncultured Gammaproteobacteria bacterium
GAGCAGTTCTTCGTCGGATGCCGAGGCAAGTCCGAGTTCGGCGTACAGCGACTCGCGCTTGCGCACTGCTGCGCGCACCTCGATCCCGGCATCGGCGATCAGTGCGACCAGCTCGTCCCGCGACGGCGGGGTCTTGAGGTACAGCACGACCTCGGGCTCAACACCGTTGTCGCGTAACAACTCCAGTGCCTTCCGGGATGTCGAGCATTTCGGGTTGTGGTAGATGACGGATTTCTTGGGCGCAAGCCGGTGCGCACCTTGTGTCGGAGCCACGCTATGCCGACCCGTCGAAGAGCTCCGTCACCGAGCCGTTCTCGAACACCGCGCGGATGGTGCTGGCCAGCAGTGGGGCGATCGATAGGACCGTGAGTTGCGGGAACACTTTGTCCTCGTCGATCGGCAGGGTGTTGGTGACGATGACTTCGCGCGCACCGCAGTCAGCCAACCGCTGCGGGGCCGGGTCCGACAGCACGCCGTGCGTCGCGGCGATCACGACGTCGGCCGCACCGTCTTCCCTGAGTAGCCGCACCGCGCCGGCGATGGTGCCACCGGTGTCGATCATGTCGTCGGTCAAAATGCAGGTCTTGCCACTGACGTCCCCCACTACCCGATTTGATTGCACCTGGTTGGGGATGAGCGGGTCGCGGGTTTTGTGGATGAAGGCGAGCGGAACCCCACCCAGAGAGTCAGCCCATTTCTCGGCGACGCGCACCCGGCCCGAGTCAGGGGAGACCACCACCATGTCGTGATCGGCGTAGTTCTCGGCGATATAGCCGCACAGCAGCGACTGCCCGCGCATGTGGTCTACGGGGCCGTCGAAGAAGCCCTGGATCTGATCGGTGTGCAGGTCGACCGACACGATGCGGTCAGCGCCGGCGGTCTTGAGTAGATCTGCGACGAGTCGGGCCGAGATTGGTTCGCGGCCGCGGTGCTTCTTGTCCTGGCGGGCATACGGGTAGAACGGCAGGATCGCGGTGATCCGCTTGGCGCTGCCGCGTTTGAGGGCATCGATCATGATCAGCTGTTCCATCAGCCATTGATTCAACGGCCAGGGGTTGCTCTGCAACACAAACGCGTCGCAGCCGCGAACCGAATCGTCGAAGCGGACGAAGATCTCACCGTTGGCGAAGTCGCGGGCGGACTGGGCTGTGACGCTGACGTCGAGTTCCTTGGCAACCTGTTCGGCGAGTTCGGGGTGCGCTCGTCCCGAGAACAGCATCAGGTTCTTGCGATTGTCGGTCCAGTCGTGGCTCACGGGCTGCCCTCGGCGTCGGGGATCGATACGGGGCTATCGTACGTAGCGCTTTCGCACGTCCGCTGCCGGGTGACCAGAATGGGAAACAAACGGCAACAAGACGCTACGAATCGGTAGGTGGATTCTGCTCCGTGTCGTCGGGCTGGGCGGCTTCGTCTTGAGTGGCGGCGGCCTGAGTGGCGGCGGCCTGAGTGGCGGCGACCGCCGCGGCGCTGCCAGGACGTTTTCGCGCGACCCAGCCTTCGATGTTGCGTTGCGAACCCGCGGACACAGCCAGCGCCCCAGGCGGGACGTCTTCGCGGATCACAGTCCCCGCGCCGGTGTAGGCGCCATCGCCGACGGCCACCGGTGCCACGAACATAGTGTCCGAACCGGTACGCACATAGGAGCCAATTGTTGTGCGCCGCTTGGTTTCTCCATCGTAGTTGACGAATACGCTGGACGCGCCGATGTTGCTGTGCTCACCTATATCGGCATCGCCGACGTAGGTCAGGTGCGGCACCTTTGTGCCATCGCCGATGGAGGTGTTCTTCGTCTCGACGAACGCCCCCAACTTGCCGGCGGCACCCAGCACCGTGCCGGGGCGCAGAAAGGTGAACGGGCCGACAACGCCGTCATTCCCGATCACCGAGGACGAGCCATGCGTACGAACCACCTCGGCCCCATCTCCGACGGTGACATCGGTCAAGGTGGTGTCGGGTCCGATCTGACAGCGCCCGCCGATACTCGTGGTGCCCAGCAGCTGGGTGCCTGGGCGCACGACGGTGTCACGGTCGATGGAGACTCCGACATCGACCCACGTGGATGCGGGGTCGATGATTGTCACGCCCCCGCGCTGATGCCCGGCGACGATGCGGCGGTTCAGCTCTGCGCCCAGCTCGGCCAGTTGAACGCGATCGTTGACGCCAGCGACCAGCGCCGTGTCGTCGACGTGCTTAGCCCGCACGTTGTGTCCGTCGGAGCGTGCGATCGAGATGACGTCGGTCAGGTAGAGCTCATGCTGCGCGTTGTCGGAACGCAACTTGCTCAGCGCCGAACGCAACGCCTCGGCGTCGAAGGCGTACACACCGGCGTTGACTTCGGTGATGGCCTGTTGCTCCGGGCTGGCGTCGGCTTGCTCGACGATCCCTAGAAGGTCCCCGCCCGGGCTCGCACGCAGCACGCGCCCGTACCCGGTCGGGTCCGCCAACGTCGTGGTCAGCACTGTGGCGACCGCTGACTCGGCAATGTGCGCAGAGATCAGGTCGGCCAGCGTCTTGGCGTCCAACAGTGGGACATCGCCTGAGGTCACGACAACGACGCCGGTGAAGTCTTGCGGCAGCGCCGACAACCCGCATTCCGCCGCGTGACCGGTGCCCTGCTGCTGCTCCTGCACCGCGATCTGAACCGGATGGCCCAGGTCGTCGGCGATCTCCAGCGCTGCCGGTGCCACCCGCTCGCGGTCGTGGCCGACCAACACAACCAGGTGCCGTGGCGCCACCTTCGCTGCCGCGTGCAGACAGTGCGACAGCATGCTGCGGCCGCCGAGAGCGTGCAAAACCTTCGGGATGTCGGACTTCATCCGGGTGCCGGCACCCGCTGCCAAAATCAGGACCGCGGCCTCGCGCATAGATATCCTTCCCGCGCGAGCGCGCGTCTGCTCGCTCGGCAAGCCTGGCTCGTGTGTTGTCTGCTCGCTCGGCAAGCCTTGCTCGTGTGTTGTCTGCTCGCTCGGCAAGCCTCGCTCGTGTGTTGTCTGCTCGCTCGGCAAGCCTCGCTCGCTCCGTCGCCAGGACTCGAACCTGAACTTTCTGAACCAAAATCAGAGGTGCTGCCGATTACACCACGACGGACTGAATAACCCGAGACTCTAGTCGAAGCAACTAGGCTAAAAGCGTGGCAGCGTCCGATAAGGAAATGCGTGCACCGCGCGCCAGGATGACCGGCAGTGAACGCCGCCAGCAGTTGGTCGAGATCGCCAAGTCGCTCTTCGCCGAGCGTGGCTTCGACGGCACGTCGGTCGAGGAGATCGCGCTGCGCGCCAACGTGTCCAAGCCCGTGGTCTACGAGCACTTCGGCGGCAAGGAGGGGCTCTACGCCGTCGTCGTCGACCGTGAGATGTCCGCGCTGCTGGATGGGATCACGGCCTCGTTGACCAAGAATCGATCCCGGGTGCGTGTCGAACGGGTCGCCCTGGCGCTGCTGACCTACGTCGAGGAGCGCACCGACGGCTTCCGCATCCTGATCCGCGATTCCCCGGCGAGCATTACCTCGGGTACCTACTCGACGTTGCTCAACGACGCGGTCAGCCAGGTCGCTTCGATCCTGGCGGGAGACTTCTCCCGTCGCGGGCTGGATCCCGAACTGGCGCCGCTGTACGCCCAGGCGCTTGTCGGCTCGGTATCGATGGCCGCGCAATGGTGGCTAGACGTGCGCGAGCCCAAAAAGGAAGTAGTGGCCGCACATCTGGTCAACCTGTGCTGGAACGGGCTCACTCACTTGGAATCCGATCCGGTACTGCACCAGGAGTAACCACCGCCGCCACCATTGCGGCGGATGCCTACGATGGACCCATCATGACCGCATCGGGGACCATCGACGTCCACACCCCGATCGCGGGCCTCGTCGAGCTGGCGCTGCGTGACCCCTCCCTGCAGGAGGTGGTTCACCGTGCGGCCGATCAGCCCGCCGATCTCAACCTCGTCGGCCCGGCCAGCGCACGGGTCTATGTGAGTTTCGCGCTCGCGCAGGCTGGCCCGCTGCTGGTCGTTACCGCGACCGGGCGGGAAGCCGACGACTTGACCGCCGAGCTGCGGGGCGCGCTGGGCGACGCGGTCGCCTTGTTCCCGTCCTGGGAAACGCTGCCGCACGAGCGACTATCACCCGGTGTCGACACTGTCGGCGCGCGCCTGATGCTGCTGCGCCGCCTCGCACACCCCGACGACCAGCGGCTCGGCACTCGGCTGCGGATCGTGGTGACCACTGCCCGGTCCCTACTGCAGCCGATGGCGCAACCGCCGGGCGGGGACGGGGGGGAATTTGCGCCGGTCACGCTGACCGTGGGTGCCGTCGTCGAGTACGACATGGGATTTGACGGGGTCGTCGCGCGGCTCGTCGAGCTTGCCTATACGCGTGTCGACATGGTCGGCAAACGCGGTGAGTTCGCAGTCCGCGGCGGCATCGTCGACATCTTCCCGCCGACTTCCGAGCACCCGGTGCGGATCGAGTTCTGGGGCGATGAGGTTTCCGAAATGCGGATGTTCTCGGTCGCCGACCAGCGGTCCATCCCAGAGATCGACATCGACACCCTGATCGCGGTCCCCTGCCGCGAGATGCTGCTCACCTCCGAGGTGAGAAGTCGCGCCGCTGTGCTCTCTGCAGAGCATCCCGTCATGGAGAACAGCGTTCCGGGAAGCGTGCCAGACATGCTGGCCAAACTGGCCGACGGCATCCCGGTCGACGGGATGGAGGGCTTGTTGCCACTTCTCAACCCGGCCGCTTTGGCGACGCTGCCCGATCACCTGCCGGAAGCCACCCCGCTGCTGATCTGTGATCCGGAGAAAGTGCGTAGCCGCGCCGCCGACCTGATCAAGACCGGTCGGGAGTTCCTCGAGGCGTCGTGGTCGACCGCGGCCATAGGCGGGGGGGTGCCCATCGACATCGAGGCGATGGGCGCGTCCGGATTCGTCGGCTTCGACGCAGCGCGCGATGCCACACGCAGTGCCGGGCATCCGTGGTGGACGTTGAGTCAACTCGACGATGGCTCCACCGCAACACTGGGCATCCGGCCGGCGCCATCGGCGCGCGGGAAAATTCACAGCGCTGATGAGATCTTTGCGATGCTGCGCGCTCACGTTGCCACCGGCGGCTACGGAGTCGTCGTCACCCCAGGCGCCGGCACCGCGATGCGCGTCGTCGAGCAACTGGGCGAAGCAGACACTCCCGCAACGCTGTTAGAGCCTGGAGCTGCACCCCGCGAAGGTGTGGTGGGTGTTCTCAAAGGCCCCCTTCGCGACGGTGTGGTGATCCCCGGCGCCAACCTGGTCGTGATCACCGAGGCCGACCTTACTGGCAACCGCGCCGCCGCGACCGAAGGTAGGAGGCTGGCGGCCAAGCGCCGCAACGTCGTCGACCCGCTGGCGCTGACCGCCGGCGACCTGGTCGTCCACGATCAGCACGGCATCGGTCGGTTCGTCGAGATGACCGAGCGAGTGGTCGGTGGCGCCCGCCGCGAATATCTGGTGCTGGAGTACGGGTCAGCTAAGAGAGGCGGTGGGACCGACAAGCTCTACGTGCCGATGGACGCGCTGGACCAGCTGTCCCGCTACGTGGGTGGTGAGACACCGACCCTGTCCCGCCTGGGCGGCAGCGACTGGACCAACACGAAGACCAAGGCACGGCGTGCCGTCAGAGAGATTGCCGCCGAGCTGGTCACGCTCTACGCCAAACGCCAGGCCTCGCGCGGTCACGCGTTCAGCCCCGACACCCCGTGGCAGACGGAGATGGAGGATGCGTTCGGCTTCACCGAGACCGTGGACCAATTGACCGCCATCACCGAGGTGAAGTCCGACATGGAGAAGGCCGTCCCGATGGACCGGGTGGTCTGCGGAGACGTCGGCTACGGGAAGACCGAGATCGCGGTGCGGGCGGCGTTCAAGGCGGTTCAGGAGGGCAAGCAGGTGGCGGTGTTGGTGCCGACGACGCTGCTCGCCGACCAGCATCTGCAGACGTTCACCGCCCGCATGGCCGGGTTTCCCATCGCTGTGCGGGGGCTGTCGCGCTTCACCGATCCCGCCCAGTCCCGAGCAACACTCGAGGGGATGCGGGACGGCTCGGTCGACATCGCCATCGGTACCCACCGGTTGCTTCAGACTGGCGTGACGTGGAAGGACCTGGGCCTCGTCGTCGTTGATGAGGAGCAGCGCTTCGGTGTCGAACACAAGGAACACATCAAGTCGATGCGCACCCACGTCGACGTCTTGACCATGAGTGCGACGCCGATTCCGCGCACATTGGAAATGAGCCTGGCGGGCATCCGAGAGATGTCGACGATCCTGACGCCGCCCGAGGAGCGCTACCCGGTGCTGACGTATGTAGGCCCGCACGACGACAAACAGGTCGCCGCGGCGCTTCGCCGCGAGATGCTGCGCGATGGGCAGGCGTTCTACATTCACAACCGGGTGCGCACCATCGACGAGGCCGCGGCAAGGGTGCGGGGATTGGTGCCCGAGGCGCGGGTCGTCGTCGCGCACGGGCAGATGCCCGAGGAGCGACTCGAACGCACCGTCGAGGGGTTCTGGAATCGTGAATACGACATCCTGGTTTGTACGACGATCGTCGAGACCGGCTTGGACATCTCGAATGCCAACACGTTGATCGTGGAGCGGGCAGACACGTTCGGCCTCTCCCAATTGCACCAGTTGCGCGGCCGGGTTGGACGAAGTCGTGAACGCGGTTACGCGTATTTCCTCTACCCGCCCGAGGTTCCGTTGACCGAAACGTCCTACGACCGGCTCGCGACGATCGCCCAGAACAACGAACTGGGTGCTGGTATGGCCGTCGCGATGAAGGACCTGGAGATCCGTGGCGCCGGAAATGTGCTGGGCGCCGCGCAGTCCGGACATGTGGCGGGGGTGGGCTTCGACCTCTACGTGCGCCTGGTTGGCGAGGCCGTTGAGGCATATCGCGCGGCCGCCGATGGGGAAACCGTTGCCGCCGTTGAGGAACCGAAGGATGTTCGGATCGATCTGCCGGTTGACGCGCACTTCCCGCCCGACTACATCGGCAGTGATCGGCTGCGGCTGGAGGCCTACCGACGGCTTGCCGCGGCTGCGGATGACGCTTCGGTCGACTCGGTGATCGAAGAGCTCATCGACCGGTACGGTCCACTGCCGGAACCGGCCCAGCGGTTGGTTGCGGTAGCGCGGCTGCGGTTGTTGGCGCGCGCACACGGCCTCACCGAGATCGGGGCGGTTTCGGCCTCGACCGTGCGGGTCTCGCCGTTGACGCTGCCGGATTCGGCGCAGCTGAGGCTCAAGCGGCTTTATTCGGGGGCGAACTATCGCGCCACCACCTCGACCGTGCAGGTGCCGATCCCGCGGTCAGGCAAGGGGGTGGGAGCCCCGCGGATCCGCGATCTTGAGCTGGTTTCGTTCGTGGTGGGGCTGGTGCGGGCCATCGGGGGGAATCCGCGGGAGGAAGTTGATATAACCAAGTTGAAAGGTATCTCGCGCCAATGAACGAAATAAGATCGACATGAGGCCTACATGATTCCAAGAAGATGACGGTCGTCCTGGTCGATCCCCGCCGCCCGGCGCTGGTTCCTATCGACGCGATCGGGCTGTTGACCGGTGACGTGCAGTACACCGAGGAGATGCCGATCAAGGTGCCTTGGTCATTGCCGTCGGCTCGCCCGGCGTACAACGGCGATCCTGCCGCGGTGCTGTTGTCCTCGGACGCCGACCATCCGGCGGTGGCGATGCGTGTCGCGGCCGGGGAGCGGGTGATCTCGGTGCCGGAGCCGCAGTCCGGTGAGCGCTTGGTGGATGCAGTGGCTCTGATGGACAAGTTGCGTACCGCCGGCCCGTGGGAGAGTCAGCAGACGCACGACTCGCTGCGGCGCTATCTACTGGAGGAGACCTACGAGCTGTTCGACGCCGTGCACAGCGGCGACCTTTCGGAATTGCGTGACGAACTCGGAGATGTGCTGCTGCAAGTCCTCTTTCATGCTCGTATCGCCGAGGATGCAGCGGAGAACCCGTTCAGTATCGACGACGTCGCAGACGCGCTGGTCCGCAAGCTCGGCAACCGCGTGCCCGCTGTACTGGCCGGCGAGTCGATCACA
>CAXMSM010000434.1:0-3985 GCA_964195655.1 uncultured Gammaproteobacteria bacterium
CCCGTTGCCGTCGGTGCTGGAAGTGCGTGGTGAGGTGTTCTTCAGGGTCGCTGACTTCGAGGACCTGAACGCCGGTCTGGTCGCTGAGGGCAAGCCGCCCTTCGCCAACCCGCGCAACAGTGCGGCCGGATCGCTGAGGCAGAAGAATCCCGCGGTCACCGCGCGGCGCGGGCTGCGGATGATCTGCCACGGCCTCGGGCACATCGAAGGCCCCGCGGGCTTCTCTTTCACATCGCTGCACAACGCCTATCTGGCCCTCAAAGCATGGGGGCTGCCGGTGTCCGACCACACCGCCCAGGCCAAAGGGCTCGATGCGGTCACCGAGCGAATCGCATACTGGGGTGAGCACCGACACGACGTCGACCACGAGATCGACGGAGTAGTCGTCAAAGTCGATGAAATGGCGCTGCAGCGGCGCCTCGGCTCGACGTCACGGGCTCCCCGCTGGGCAGTGGCCTACAAGTATCCGCCTGAGGAAGCCACGACGAAATTAATCGACATCCGCGTCAACGTCGGACGCACCGGACGGGTGACGCCGTTCGCGTACATGGAACCGGTGAAAATTGCGGGATCGACAGTCGGGCTCGCCACCCTGCACAACGCGTCGGAGGTCAAACGTAAGGGTGTGCTGATCGGCGACACCGTGGTGATTCGAAAGGCCGGAGACGTCATCCCTGAGGTGCTCGGTCCGGTGGTGGACCTGCGCGAGGGCTCCGAGCGCCAGTTCGTGATGCCCACCCACTGTCCGGAATGCGGAACCGAACTTGCACCCGCCAAGGAGGGTGATGCCGACATCCGCTGCCCCAATTCACGAAACTGCCCGGCGCAGTTGCGGGAGAGGGTGTTTCACGTGGCGGGGCGCGGCGCGTTCGACATCGAGGGCCTCGGTTACGAAGCCGCGACTGCTCTGCTTCAGGCCGGGGCCATCACCGACGAAGGCGATCTCTTCGGAATCTCCGCTGGGGACCTGTTGCAGACCGAGCTGTTCACCACCAAGGCCGGCGAAGTGTCGGCCAACGGAAAGAGGCTGCTGGCCAACCTGGGCAAGGCCAGATCCCAACCGCTGTGGCGGGTATTGGTCGCGCTGTCGATTCGACACGTCGGGCCGACCGCTGCGCGGGCGCTGGCGACCGAATTCGGCAACCTGGACGCCATCACGACAGCATCCGAAGAGCAGCTCGCCGCGACCGAAGGCGTGGGTCCGACGATCGCCGCCGCGGTCATCGACTGGTTCGCCATCGACTGGCACCGCGCGATCGTCGACAAGTGGCGGGAAGCCGGCGTGCGGATGGCCGACGAGCGCGACGCCAGTGTCGAACGCACGCTGGAAGGCTTGTCGATCGTCGTGACTGGGTCGTTGATCGGCTACTCCCGCGACGAGGCCAAGGAGGCCATCATCAGCCGGGGTGGAAAGGCGGCCAGTTCGGTGTCGAAAAAGACGGGATATGTGGTGGCCGGCGATGCGCCGGGGTCGAAATACGACAAGGCGATTGAACTCGGGTTACCAGTCCTCGATGAGGACGGCTTCCGCGCCTTGTTAGAGGACGGGCCCGACGGCCTGCAGTAGTGCGGTTTCAGCGAAGGATCGTCGTGATGATCCCGGCCAAGTGGCCCAGCCGCGCGACCTCACTCGGCCGGAAGTCGGGGCCGCCCGGACGGCCCAGGACCACCGCGGTGCGCGCATCATCCAGTGGCGCTGCAGCCAGCGTGGTGTCCATGTCCCGCCACACCTGCGGCACCCAGTCCGCGGTGGCATCCAGCGCTTTGGCGTCGTTGATCGGAAGCCACGGCGTGGCGGCGGCCTGGGTTTCGGGGGCCCCGGGGCTACCAACGACACGCTCCGGCCCCGACTCCGTCAACTGCGCGACCGTGCACCATCCGACGCGCAACACTGTAGGCGCCTCGTCGACGAGCACCTGAAGTCTCTTGCGCTTGCCCGCGGCGGCGGCGACGTGATCGATCAACTCCAGTTCCCGGTGCGCTTCCAGCAGTCCGGTGTGGGGCCGGATGCTGTCCACGTAGAGGCCATTGAGCCTCTCGGCGGCGGTGATGAGCATGTCGGGCATTGCGCCGGCGGGCAGATCCACCACCAGGTCGTCGATCGCATAGCCCGCGGCGCGCTCGACCACATCGAGCGACAAGATGTCGGCGCCCACGGTGCCAAGCGCCACGGCCAACGAGCCGAGGCTGCCCGGGGTGTCCGCAATCTGGACCCGCAGCAGATATGAAGGCACGCGCAACACTGTTGCACGGAGTGCGCCGGCTGGCGACTTGGGCCCGATAGCGACAGGGCAGGTGGGGCGGCCCGCCGCCGGTCGGGCTGAACTAAGCTTCATGGTCGTGTCACAAATCTCTCGAGACGAGGTTGCTCACTTGGCACGCCTCGCCCGGCTTGCCCTGACCGACAGCGAGCTGGACGGCTTCGTTGGCCAGCTGGACGCCATCCTCGGCCATGTCAGTCAGATCCAGGCGGTCGACGTCACCGGAGTCGAGGCCACGGACAACCCGTTGGCTCGGCGGGCAGGAGCGCAGCTCCAGGGGGATCCGGGTGGAGTGGTCAACGTCTTCCGTGCCGACGTGCCCCGGCCGTCCCTGACGCAGGAGCAGGCCCTGGCGGCGGCACCCAAGTCGGCCGATGAGCGGTTCGCCGTCCCGCGGATTCTGGGAGAAGCGGAATGAGCCAGCTGACCAGGCTCGACGCGGCGACGTTGAGTGCCAAGATCGCAGCCAAAGAAGTGTCCTCGACTGAGGTGACGCAGGCCTGCCTGGACCAGATCGCCGCCACCGACGGTGACTACAACGCTTTTCTGCACGTCGGGGCCGATGGGGCGCTGAAGGCCGCAGGTGCCGTCGACGCAGCCGTTGCCGCCGGTGAACAGCTACCGTCGCCGCTGGCTGGTATCCCGCTGGCGCTCAAGGATGTGTTCACCACCACCGACATGCCTACGACGTGCGGGTCGAAGATCCTCGAGGGCTGGATGTCACCGTACGACGCGACCGTAACCGCACGGTTGCGCGCCGCCGGAATCCCGATCCTCGGCAAGACGAACATGGACGAATTTGCGATGGGTTCGTCGACCGAAAACTCGGCGTACGGACCCACCCGGAACCCCTGGAACGTCGACCGCGTGCCGGGTGGATCGGGCGGCGGTAGCGCAGCGGCGCTGGCAGCTTTCCATGCCCCATTGGCAATCGGATCCGACACCGGCGGGTCGATCCGTCAGCCGGCGGCGCTCACAGCGACGGTCGGCGTCAAACCCACCTACGGCACAGTGTCGCGGTACGGGTTGATCGCCTGCGCCTCATCACTGGATCAGGGAGGGCCGTGCGCGCGTACGGTGCTGGACACAGCGCTGCTGCACGCCGTCATCGCCGGCCATGACCCGCGCGACTCAACATCGGTCGACGCCGCCGTACCCGACATCGTCGGTGCAGCCAGAGCGGGCGGCACCGGTGATCTGACCGGTGTGCGGGTCGGTGTGATCAAACAGCTGCGCAGTGGTGAGGGCTATCAGGCGGGGGTGCTCGACTCCTTCAACTCCGCGCTCGATCAGCTGACTGAGCTGGGCGCGGTGGTCAGTGAGGTGGACTGTCCGCACATCGATTACTCACTGCCGGCGTACTACCTGATCCTGCCGTCGGAGGTGTCGTCGAACCTGGCGAAGTTCGACGGGATGCGGTACGGCCTGCGGATCGGGGACGACGGCACCCACAGCGCCGAAGAGGTGATGGCATTGACCCGTGCTGCCGGTTTCGGTCCCGAGGTCAAGCGCAGGATCATGATCGGTGCGTACGCGTTGTCAGCCGGCTATTACGACGCCTACTACAACCAGGCCCAGAAGGTACGCACGCTGATCGCGCGCGACCTCGACGAGGCCTACCGCAGCGTCGACGTGCTGGTGTCACCCACGACCCCGACGACCGCGTTCCGCCTCGGGGAGAAGATCGACGACCCGTTGTCGATGTACCTGTTCGACCTGTGCAC
>CAXMSM010000435.1:0-4403 GCA_964195655.1 uncultured Gammaproteobacteria bacterium
AGCCCACGGGCCCTGCAACATCCCGGTCCACCGCCCGAAGTATTTCCAGGTCAGCGATTCCGGTCCGAGCGGCTGTGGCGGCGCGTCATATCCGCCGGGCGCTACCGGGCAGCCAGCCGCCCCCGCTGGGGCCGCGACAGCAGATCCGCTGGTCGCAGGTCGGGTCTCGGACGTATCTTGAGTCAACTGGTGACCTTCCCCTGAACACGCCATGTCGCCACACGATATTTTGACTACAAATGTTGTCAATCGAGCTTAGGAGTGATGTGCCGTCCGGTCAACGACGCGGCCGATGGTCGGGTGTTCCGCTGCAGGAACGTCAGGCACTTCGCCGCGGCGAACTTATCGTTGCGGGCGTCGCCCTGCTGGGCGGCCGCGGCGGGCCAGCCCTGACCGTCCGTGCAGTCTGCCGGACCGCAGGGCTCACCGAACGCTACTTCTACGAGAGCTTCACCGACCGTGACGAATACGTCGCCGCGGTCTACGACGACGTGTGCAACACCGCGATGTCGACGCTGATGAACGCCGACAGTCCCCGTGACGCGGTCGAGCGATTCGTCGCATTGATGATCGACGACCCCGCACGCGGACGAGTCCTGCTGCTGGCGCCCGAGGCGGAGCCGGTGTTGACGCACTCGGGTGCTGAGTGGATGCCCAACTTCATCGAGTTGCTGCAGCGAAAGCTCACCCGCATCACCGACGCCAGCGTCCAGGCGATGGTTGCCACCGGCCTCATCGGAGCACTCAGCGCACTGTTCACCGCGTACCTCGACGGTAGGCTGGCCGCGACTCGGGAGCAGTTCATCGACCACTGTGTTGAGCTTCTACTCAGCGGCGCGGCCCCCTAGGGGCGGTCGATCTCAGTATCAGCCTCGGCGCGCTGACTTGAATGTCACCGGGTTACACAGATATATTGAGTGCAACCATCAGGTACAGATAACTTGGGAGGTGTCGTGTCGAAAGACCTGACCGACCTGCAACTACTGACCGAGCTCGAGCCAGTCGTCGAGCAGAACGTCAACCGCCACATGCGGATGCGCAAAGACTGGAACCCCCACGACTACATTCCGTGGTCCGACGGCAAGAACTTCTACGCCCTCGGGGGCCAGGATTGGGATCCCGAGCAGTCGAAACTCTCCGAGGTCGCCCGCGTGGCGATGATCGTGAACCTCCTCACCGAAGACAACCTGCCGTCCTACCACCGCGAGATCGCGATGAACTTCAGCATGGAGGGCCCCTGGGGCTTCTGGGTTAACCGGTGGACCGCCGAGGAGAACCGCCACGGCATCGCACTGCGCGACTACCTCGTCGTTACCCGGGAAGTCGACCCCATCGAGCTTGAGCAGTTGCGCGTCGAGCAGCTGACCCGCGGCTTCAGCCCGGGACAGAACGACCAGCACGACCACGCTGACGCCAATGTCGATCTTTTCGCCGGAAGCCTGTTCGACTCGGTGATCTATGTGACGTTCCAGGAGCTCGCCACCCGCGTCTCGCACCGCAACACCGGTAAGGCGTGCAACGAGACCGTCGCCGACCAGCTATTACAGCGGGTCTCGGCCGACGAGAACCTGCACATGATCTTCTACCGCGACGTGTCTGAGGCAGGGTTCGACATCGCCCCCAACCAGGCGATGAAAGCCCTGCACAAGGTGCTGCGCAACTTCAAGATGCCCGGCTACACGATCCCGGACTTCCGGCGCAGGGCCGTCGTCATCGCCGCTGGCGGTGTCTACGATCCCCGCATCCACCTCGAAGACATCGTGGCACCGATACTCAAGAAGTGGCGCATCTTCGAGCGGGAAGACTTCACCGGCGAAGCTGCGCGGATGCGCGACGACCTCGGTGTCCTGGTCAATGAGCTGCAGGAGACCGTCGACAAGTTCGAGGTAGCCAAGGAGCGGCGCCTCGCGCGTCAGGCACTGGTAGCCGAGAAAAAGGCCGCCAAGAACCTACTGGTCGGCAGCTCAGCGGGACGTTGATTTCTGCCAACTACGCGCCGGCCCGGTCCACACTGCGGATCGGGCCGATCGCGCTGCGCAGCCCGGTCGTGCTGGCCCCGATGGCCGGTGTGACCAATGTCGCATTCCGCGCGCTGTGCCGGGAACTCGAGTTGGCCCGCGCCGGAACCGTGAGCGGTCTCTACGTGTGCGAGATGGTCACCGCGCGCGCTCTCGTCGAACGCCACCCCGTCACCATGCATATGACGACCTTCGCACCGGACGAGTCACCGCGGTCGCTTCAGCTCTACGCCGTCGACCCTCAGAACACATACTCAGCGGCGAAGATGATTGCCGACGAGGGCATGGCCGACCACATCGACATGAATTTCGGCTGCCCGGTACCGAAGGTGACCAGGCGCGGCGGCGGGGCCGCGCTGCCTTTCAAACGACGCTTGTTCGCCCAGATCATCAGGGCTGCAGTAAGAGGAACCGCCAACTCCAATATTCCAGTCACGGTGAAGTTCCGGATCGGGATCGACGACGACCACCACACCCATCTTGATGCCGGGCGTATCGCGGCCGAGGAAGGCGCAGCAGCGGTCGCACTGCATGCCCGCACGGCCGCGCAGCGCTACTCAGGAACCGCCGACTGGGAGCAGATCGCCGCGCTCAAAGCTCACGTCACCGAGATACCGGTACTCGGAAACGGTGACATCTTCGACGCCCGAGACGCGCTGGCCATGATGGCTGCAACAGGCTGCGACGGCGTCGTGATCGGCCGCGGCTGTCTGGGACGGCCATGGCTCTTCGCCGAGCTGTCCGCCGCTTTCCGCGGGGAATCGCCGGCTACCCCGCCGAAGCTCGGCGAGGTGGCCAACATCATCGGTAGGCACGGCGAACTCCTTGCTGCACACTTCGGGGAGGACAAAGCAATGCGGGACATCCGCAAGCACGTGGCGTGGTACCTGCACGGGTTCCCCGCCGGAGCCGACCTTCGCCGATCATTAGCACTGGTCAAGACAATTTCCGAGCTGGACAATCTGCTCAAGAAATTGAACCCCGACGTGCCTTTCCCACCGGCCGGAAGCGGCCCTCGGGGACGTCAGGGCTCAGCTGCATCGGTGACGCTTCCCGAGGGTTGGCTCAACGACCCCGACGACTGTACGGTGCCTGTCGGGGCCGACGTGATGAACTCAGGCGGCTGAGCTGGGCCGTAGCGCCACAGGTTCGAGGGACTCCCGAGAGACCCGAGACGCCGCTGGCGCCTCGCTTCGGTTGGCTGTTTCTCACTATCTCTTAGTACGATGGATGTTTAGTTGCCCGGCTCCGACGGCGGAGCTGGGCAAGTGCGTTAGACAGTTTGCAGGCAGTCGGCACTTAGTTGGGGTGCCGGGAAGCAACGACGCGCACGAACCGCACGAACGCGGGGAGTGGCCGTTGGGAGCTGGAAGGCCGGTACGAACATGAGTGACGGCGGCCACCGCAGGACTGACGACAGAACCGACGGTGACAAGCATCCCCGATCGTCGCAGTCAATGCCAGGCGCCGCGCCGCGGGAGCGTGCCAACCCCCGGCAGTCGAGCGGCAGAACCGATACGGTCACCGTCGCCGACCTGATCGCCAAGATCAACGGCGACGCCCCGTTGCCGGAGCCGAGGCGCCATCGCGCCGAACCAGAACCGCAACCGTATCCAGAACCGGACGACCCAAGACTGTACGACCCAAGACTGCACGACCGGGAAACCACGGTCCTGCCGGCGATCGCGGTGACCGCCTCGGAACTCCCAAACCTGTCCAGTCCGCAGGTACCGCCCCGCATTCCACCGAAGCGCGGCCATCGCGGCGGCGTGCTCTTGGGCCGCTCGGCAGTGGCGCTGATCGCCGTGCTCGCGCTCACGCTGACAGGTAGCGCCTGGCAATGGCAGTCCACGAAGAACAAACTGCTTAACCGGGTCTCGGCACTCGACCCGGATTCGCGCGACATCGTCGACCCGACCGCACAGTTCGGCGATGAGAACTTCCTCATCGTCGGTGTCGATAGCCGTTTCGGCGAAAACCTCGAGATGGGCGCCGGGGACACCGACGAAGTGGCCGGATCGCGGTCAGACACGATAATGCTGGTGAACATTCCCGCCAACCGTGAGCGTGTCGTCGCCGTGTCGTTCCCGCGGGATTTGGAAATCAATCCCATGCTGTGCACGGTGTGGAACCCCGAAACTCGTGAGTATGCGCCGATCTACGACGAAGACACCGGCACCTACGGCCCGGACGAGGCGTACACCGACTACAAGCTCAATTCGGCATTCGCCCTGGGTGGGCCCAAGTGTCTGGTCAAAGCAATCCAGAAATTATCGGGTCTGCACGTGAACCGTTTCATGGCAGTCGATTTCGCTGGATTCTCCAAGATGGTCGATGCACTAGGTGGTGTGGAGGTGTGTAGCACCACACCGATCGAGGATTACG
>CAXMSM010000436.1:0-5375 GCA_964195655.1 uncultured Gammaproteobacteria bacterium
ACCCGTGGCAGGTTTTCCAACAGACCGCCCCCGGTGATATGGCTCAGGGCTTTTACCGGCACCGTTTTAAACAGCTGCAGCAGGGCTTTGACATAAATGGTGGTGGGGGCCAGCAGAGCCTGCCCCAGGGTGGTATCGCCCAGGGCCTGGTGCAGTTGGGCGCCACTGACCTCGAGAATCTTGCGCACCAGTGAATAGCCGTTGGAGTGCGGTCCGCTGCTGGCCACAGCCAGCAGCGCATCCCCCTGCTTAACGGCGCTGCCGTCGATAATGTCCGCTTTCTCTACCACACCCACACAGAAACCGGCCAGGTCATAATCATCGCCCTCATACATGCCCGGCATTTCGGCCGTTTCACCTCCGACCAGGGCGCAGCCGGCGAGTTCGCAGCCCTGTCCGATACCGGTCACTACGGCGGCAGCAGCAATCAGCACCTTAGACATCCTGCCAATCTGGTTTGCTGCGGTACGTCTCACGGTAGTAGTCGATCAACTGTAGGCGTCGCGCCGCAGCGTCATCCAGGAGCACCGTGACGTGCGGGTGATGCTGCAGGATCGTCGCGGGCCAAAGCGCGCTGACGGGGCCCTCCACCAAGTGATGTACGGCTTCGGCCTTACCTCGGCCAGTGGCCACGAGTACCACGTGTCGGGCGGCCATGATGGTGCCCAGGCCCTGCGTTAGGCAGTGCGTGGGCACGGCGCCGAGATCACCGTCGAAGAATCGCGCGTTGTCGACTCGGGTCTGCCGAGTCAGCGTTTTGATCCGGGTTCGGGAGGCCAGCGACGAGCCGGGTTCGTTGAATCCGATGTGCCCGTCAGTACCGATACCGAGGATCTGCAGATCCACTCCCCCGGCTGCCGCGATCGCTTCCTCATAGGCCGTGCATGCGGCGGGGATATCAGTGGCCAGCCCGTCGGGGCTTTGCACTGCCTCCGGTGCGATATCGACCCGTGACACGAACACTGTGTCTATGACGTTGCGGTAGCTCTGCGGGTGATCGGCCGGCAGGCCGACATACTCATCGAGGGTGAATCCGCGGGCCTGTGCAAAGCTGATCTGCCCTGCCGCGCAGCGGCGGGCGAGGTCGTCGTAGATCGCCAGTGGAGACGAACCGGTTGCCAGTCCCAGCGCTACCGTGGGCTTGCGCGTCAGCAACCCGCCAATGGCGTCGGCGGCCAAGGCTCCGATCTCCGTCGTACCCGAGAGGACCACCACCTCCATCGCTGGCCTACTTGTCCGCGGTGAAGAGGGTTTCGCGCTGGGTGATGTCAGCGCCCACACCCACTGCATCTGCGACGATGATGTTCTGCGGTTCCCGCTCGTCCATAACCACTACGGGCACAACGGGGTTCAGGCCAGCTGCCACGATCGCCGGGACGTCGTAGGTGATCACCACCTGACCCGCACTGACCGAGTCGCCCTCGTTGACATGTTTGGTGAACCCCGCTCCGTTCAGGCAGACTGTATCTATGCCTAGGTGGACCAGAACGCCGATGTTCTCCGCCGTCAGGACGACGTACGCGTGAGGATGTAGCTTCAGCAGCTTGCCGCTCACCGGGGCGACGGCGTCAACCACGTCTCGTGGCGGATCGATTGCGGCACCATAGCCGACCATGCCCTGGGAGAAAACCGGGTCCGGAACGTCACTCAATGGAATTGCCCGGCCCGCGACGGCTGCCAGCACTGGTGTCCTACTCATTTTCGGCTCCTTTGTCTGACCTGTTCGGCCCAGGATATGTAGCCAAACCCGGCCTCGGTGCCGGAAAGGTGACCTCAAGTGCACTGGCCTGGATTAAGCTTCCGCCCAACTGCGAGAAGAGAGATAACTCGATATGAGCGACGCGACGAAATCTCAAGGGAAGACCAAGAAGTCGGGTCGGCGTATCCCAGGATTCGCGCAGCTGCAGCGGCTGGGCAAGAGTTTGATGCTGCCAATCGCCGTCCTGCCTGCTGCTGGAATCCTGCTGCGGCTTGGTCAGGACGACCTGGCGGGCCGAATCGAAACTCCGGTCATCGGGCCGTTCTTCGATGCGATGAGCGCCGCCGGTGGTGCCCTGTTTGCGAACTTGCCCTTGTTGTTCGCAGTCGGTGTTGCAATCGGATTCGCAAAGAAGGCCGACGGTTCCACCGCCCTGGCTGCCGTCGTCGGGTATCTGGTGATGGACGCGGTCTTCAAGACAATGTCGCCGATCGTGCTCAGCGGTGAACTCGACACGGCCGGCGAACAGGCGCAGATCAACTACAGCGTCTTCGGCGGAATCGTGGTGGGATTGGTGACTGCCGCACTATTCGACCGCTATCACACCATCCAGTTACCTTCTTATCTCGGCTTCTTCGGGGGCAGGCGGTTCGTGCCCATTGCGGTGTCGTTGGCGTCGCTGTTCATCGGCTTCGCCATGAGCTATTTCTATCCGCTGTTCGAGGTCGGACTCACGTCGCTCGGCCAGTTCATCGGCGGGGCCGGCGCTCTCGGGGCGTTCGTCTATGGATTCGCCAACCGAATGCTGATCCCATTGGGCCTTCACCACATTGTTAATTCCTTCGTGTGGTTCCTCTACGGGGATTACCAAACCCCGGACGGAACGGTAGTCACCGGTGAACTCACCCGGTTCGCCAGCGGAGATCCCACCGCTGGGATCCTCACCTCTGGGTTCTACCCGGTGTTGATGTTCGGTCTGCCGGCTGCGGCGCTGGCCATGATCCACGTCGCCAACAAGCGGCAGAAGAAGATCGCCATCGGCATTCTGTCAGCCGCCGGGCTCACGGCCTTCCTCACCGGCGTCACTGAACCGTTGGAGTTCGCCTTCATGTTTGTCGCGTTCCCGCTGTATGTCATTCACGCAGTGCTGACCGGTCTTTCGCTGGCCATCGCCTACCTGCTCGACATCCATCTGGGATTCTCGTTCTCCGCTGGCCTGATCGACCTGCTGCTGTATGGCACCGCACCCGCTGCGAAGAACGTTCCGTTGCTGATCGTCATGGGACTGGTGTTCTTTGTTCTCTACTACGTGTTGTTTCGTTTCGCGATCACGAAGTGGAACATGCGGACTCCCGGACGCGAGCCCGCCGCGGAGTTCGAGGCCGAGGAGCAGGCCAACCTCGGAGAAGGCGCCGACTCAGTCACCGCCGTCGAGGCGACCGGGCAGATCAAGACCGACACCAAGACCGACACCAGGGTCGAGCAACTCATCGCCGCGTTCGGTGGACGGGAGAATCTGGTCAGCGTGGACGCGTGCATCACCCGATTGCGCATGGAGGTCGCCGACAGCAGCAAGGTGGACCGGGCGCGGTTGAAGGCTCTGGGGGCAGCAGGGGTGATCGAGGTTGGCAGCAGCGTTCAAGCGGTCTTCGGCACTCAGGCCGAGGCGTTGAAGAATGAGATAAAGGACGTCCTCTAATCACCCCCGATGGTTCGCTCAAGCCATGATGGAAGCCATGGAGTCGACCCGGGTGGATCGGTGGTTGTGGGCTGTGCGGCTGACGAAGACCCGGTCGGACGCTGCTGCAGCTTGCCGCGGTGGGCACGTGCGAATTAACGATCGGCCGGCAAAGCCGTCGACGATGGTGTCGCCCGGTGACCAGGTCCGCGCGCGGGTGGGTGACAGGACGCGGATCGTCCAGGTACGTCGGGTGATCCAGAAGCGGGTCGGCGCAGCCGATGCTGTGACCTGCTACGTCGATCGAACACCTGCGCCGCCTCCGACGTCCGCGATTCCGGTAGCGGCTCGTGATCGCGGTGCCGGGAGGCCGACCAAACGGGACCGTCGGCTGTTGGACAGGTGGCGCGCAAGCCAGCGTTAGCAGTCCGCGCTATCGGGGCATTCGACAAGCGGCCACACGACTCCCCTAGCGATCGGTCGACGCGTCTCCGTTGGGTCGGGCTACGTCGTCGTCGCAGGCTGACCAGGTGTAGCGCTGCTCAGAGATTGCATGACTGCCACCGAGCATGAACGCGCGGTGGTAGCGGCCGGCACGGGCGATGGTCGCCAACCACGTGGTCAGGGTGCTGACGCGATTGCGCATGCCGGTGAGTGCCGCGATGTGGATGAGGCCCCACGCCAGCCAGCCTGGGAAGCCGGCGAGCTTGACGGGGCCAACCTGCAACAGTGCATTTCCTCGGCTGATGTAGGCCGCAGAACCAAGGTCGCGATATCGGTATGGTCGACGAGACTTGCCTTCGAGTTCGCGACGGATGCACTTGGCGACGTGCAAACCGCCCTGCATCGCGTTCTCGGCGACTCCGGGGAGTTCGTCACGACCGACGAGATCGCCGATGACGAAGATCTCGGGATGTCCAGGTATGGACAGGTCGGATTCGACGTGGATACGACCGCCGCCGTCCGATGGGGTGCCGAGCACGTCGGTGATGTGCCTTGCGAAGGGTACGGCCTCGACGCCGGCGGTCCACAGCACGGTTCGAGCCGCGTACTCCTGGTCCGGTCCGCCGGCCTTCGGTGTGACGGTCACCCCTTCCCGGCGGACATCGGTGACGTGCACGCCCAGCCGCAGTTCAACGCCGAGCCGCTGCAGGGTCTGAGTCGCCTTGCCGGCTAGGTTCGGAGCGAAGCTCTTCAGCACGCGATCTCCGCCGTCAAACAGCAGCACCCTGGCATCCTCGGGCTCGATACTGTGGAATTCGTTGGCCAATGTCTGCGTCGCCAGCTCCCGGATCTGTCCGGCGAGTTCCACCCCCGTGGGGCCGCCACCGGCAACGGCGAAGGTGAGCCAGCTGTCACGCTCGGGTCCGGCAGGTAGCGTCTCGGCGATCTCGAATGCCGTGAATAGCCGCTGACGGATGCACAGCGCGTCGTCGAGAGTCTTCATTCCCGGTGCCCACTGCGCGAACTGCGGATTCGTGAAGTAGGACTGCTGCATCCCTGCCGCGACAACGAGGATGTCGTAGTCGGTGGTGAAGGTGGTGTCATCGGGTCGTCGGGCCGTCACCCGACGCGATATCGCGTCGAGTTCAAGCGCCTCGCCGAGCAGGGTGGTGACGTTGCGGTGCCGGGCGAGTTCTTCGCGCAGCGGACGGCTGATATGACCGATGCTGAGCGTGCCGGTGGCGCACTGGTAGAGCAGTGGCTGGAACAAGTGACCAGCCGAGCGGTCGAGCAGGATTACATCGGCGTCGGCGCCACCTAACTTTCGCGCACAGCACAGGCCGCCGAATCCTCCGCCGATGATCAGCACCCTCATGCGGCGATCGCCCATGGACATGACGCTAGTCCCCACGTCGGCGTCAGCGGTACAGCGCGGATTCAGGAATGTCCGGAGCCGAAATTTCCGGACAGCCGGTCATGCCGATCGGCCGAATCGGCGTTGAGTCCGATGATCTCGACCTGTTTGCCCTTCGCGTGATACTTCGTCGTCACGGC
>CAXMSM010000437.1:0-6434 GCA_964195655.1 uncultured Gammaproteobacteria bacterium
CGCATTCGGGTTCACGATCAGTACGGCACGCACGATGGGTGAGCCTATCGGGGACTCGGGCACCCACGTTCGGCCGACATGGTGGGTAGCGCCCTGACCTGGCGAGTGTTCGGCCGCAGCTTTCTTCGTCCCCACCCACGCCTAGCGGATGCCTGTCCGGCCGGGACGTGTTTCGCCGGTACCGTACAACGGTGACCGAACGTCGTCTGCTACTCGTCAACGGGCCGAATTTGAATCTGCTCGGCACCCGGCAACCCGAGGTGTACGGGTCCACCACGCTGGCCGAGATCGAGGCGAGGGTGGCCGAACTGGCTGCAGAGTCGGGTCTGCAGGTGCGGTCTGTGCAGAGCAATCACGAGGGTGTGCTCGTCGATGCGATCCATGCCGCGCGAGCCGACTGCGCAGGCATTGTGATCAATCCCGCCGCCTACAGCCATACCTCGGTGGCGATCGCCGATGCGTTGAGATCGGTCGGGCTGCCCGTCGCCGAGGTGCATTTGAGCAACATCCACGCCCGCGAAGAATTCCGTCACCACTCCTACGTCTCAGCGGTCGCCGACATGGTGGTGGCGGGCGCGGGTCCATTGGGCTACGACATGGCGGTGCGCTACCTGGCGGGCAGGCTGTCGCAGTGACACCCCGCGCGGCGCAGGTGGCCGGCTTCATCACCGCGCTGCAGGGCACCCTGGCGATCCTGATGGCCATCGCGCTGACGGTTCGCGAACTCAGCGGCCATCACGAGGCCGCGATCAGCGGATACGGCACGGCGGCCTGGTTCGCGATCATGGGATCGGGGGTGGCGGCGGCGGGCGTGGCGTTGTGGAACGGGCGGCGGTGGGGCCGCGGCATTTCGGTGTTCGCCAACCTGTTGTTGCTGGGCGTCGCCTGGTACGTCTACAGCTCCGGTCAGCTGCGCTACGCGGTGCTCGTCGGCGTGGTCTCGGTGGTCGTGCTCGCGCTACTGTTCAGTCCGTCGGTGCTGCACTGGCTGACTCACTCTTCTGCCAGTGCCGACAGTCGTGGGCCGGACACCCGGTAGGTGATCCACTCGCTCTGCGGCCGTCCGCCGACGCTGTCGTAGAGGGCAATCGCGTTGACGTTCCAATCCAGCACAGCCCAGCTCAGCCGCGTGTAGTCACGCTCGACACATTCGCGGGCCAGTGTCGCGAGCAATTTGCGGCCCAGGCCCCGCCTGCGGAACTGCGGGCGCACAAATAGATCTTCGAGATGGATGCCTGCCGCGCCGTCCCAGGTCGAGAAGGTGCGGAACCACAGCGCGCTGGCGGCTGCCCGGCCATCCACCTCGACGATGTGGCCGTGCACCGTCGGTTGTGGGCCGAAAAGCGCGACCCGCAACTGGGTTTCGGTCACCGAACAGTCGGCCGCGGCGCGCTCGAACTCGGCCAGCTCGTGGATCATCGCGGTCAGTTCAATCTCGTCTCCGGGGCGGACGGCGCGGATGAGCTCACTCACGGCTCGACGCCCAACGCCGACAGAATGGTTCTAAATTTCGTTGTGGTTTCCTCGACCTCGTCGTCCGGGTCGGATTCGGCGACGATGCCGCCACCGGAGTGCGCGTCGGCTGTTCGACGGTCGGCGGACAGCTGCGCACACCGGAGCGACACCACCCAGCGGCCGTCGCCGCGCTGATCGCACCAACCCACCGCTCCGGCGTAGAAGCCGCGGTCGCCTTCGATCTCATCGATCAGCTCGACGGCCTGGCGGGTGGGGGAGCCGCCGACTGCCGGGGTTGGGTGCAATGCGATGGCCAGATCGAGTGCAGTGGTGGACCTTTCGCGCAGTCGCCCGGACACCGGCGTGCAGAGGTGCCAGACCGCCGCGGTCTTGCTGAGCTGGGGTTGCTCCGCGATCTGCAGCTCGGTGCACAGCGGGTCCAGGGTTTCGCGGAGGGCGTCGACAACAAGTTGATGTTCGTGGCGGTTCTTGGCGGACTCAACCAGGGCGGCACCGCTGGCCTTGTCGGCGTCGGGGTCGAGTAGTCGCGGCGCCGATCCTGCGAACGGCCGACAGTTCACCTGCTGCCCGCGGCGGGCAACCAGTAGTTCAGGGCTGGCTCCGACCAGCACGGTGCCGGAGTATCCCTCGCCGGCCGCTGACAGGTCGACCAGGTAGGAATTGGCCTGTGCGTCGTTGGTGACCAGTCGCTGCAGTACGGTCCTCGCGTCGAGTGGTCCGTCGGCGGTCACCTGTAACGCGCGCGCCAGCACGACCTTGCGCAGGTCGTCGGCCGGGTCGCGCAGTCGCCTCAGGGCCGTAGCGACGCGTCCGCGGTGTTCGTCGGCGGCCGGCATGATCTCGGCGATCCGCGCGGTGGCAAGCTCACGAATCGGCCACGGGGGCAGGGTTTCGGTGAATCCCACCGATTGCGGCCGGATCAAGGCTGCCGGTTTGGATATGTCGAAAGGCAGGGCACCCAAAATGATTGGTGCGCTATGCGACGCGAGGGCGGCGCGTGCGTCGGCGATCCGGCTGAAGGCGGTGTGCACGCCGTCGGCGGCGATAACACCGTCCGGGCCGGTGAGGACGAACGTCGGTTCGCGAGTCACGCCGGCGTGGTCGGGTTGGGGCGGCCTGTCAGGGCCAACGCGGCGAGTTGACGCACACCGTGCTCGAAGCCGCACACCGCGATAGACACGGCCGGCATCGAAAACCGGATGCCTTCGTATACGGGTTGCTCGATCCAGCGGGTGATCAGCGCCCGGGAGAAGTGACCGTGCCCGACGAAGACCACGTCCCGGGAGTCCATGCGTTGCAGCGCCAAGTCGATCGCCCGGTCGGCGCGCGCGCAGACCTGCGCCGACGTCTCGCCGCCAGGGCAGCCGTGCGTCCACACCAGCCAGTTCGGCACCGTCTCGCGGATCTGCACGGTGGTGGTTCCCTCGTAGTCCCCGTAGTCCCACTCGCTGATCAGCGGATCTACGTCGTTGACGGTGAGACCGGCCAGGTCAGCGGTGGTCCTCGCGCGCTTGCGCGGGCTTCTGACGACGAAGGGGTCGTCCAACTTGAGTTGCTGCAGTGTCTCCCCTGCCGCTGCGGCCTGCTCACGGCCGCGTGGCGTGAGCTCAAGCTCGGTGCGACCGGTATGTTTGCCCGATTTCGACCACTCCGTTTCGCCGTGTCGGAGCAGGATTAATCGGTGCTGCAGAAGACCCACTGCACCGATTCTGCCGCACGCCGCTTCACTACACCGCGCGCGGTGGTCAGGACGGACGTGAAAGAATGAAGATGTGACGCGGGTATTGGCGGTCGCCAATCAAAAGGGTGGGGTTGCCAAAACGACGACTGTGGCGTCGTTAGGTGCGGCGATGGTGGAGTTGGGCAAGCGGGTGTTGCTCGTCGATCTGGATCCGCAGGGTTGCCTGACGTTCTCGCTGGGCCAGGATTCCGACAAGCTGACGGTCTCGGTGCACGAGGTGCTGCTCGGCGACGTGGAACCTGACTTGGCGCTGGTCGAAACGTCGGAGGGAATGACTTTGCTCCCCGCCAACATCGACCTCGCGGGCGCCGAGGCGATGCTGTTGATGCGGGCCGGCAGGGAGTACGCGCTCAAACGCGCGCTGGCCAAGGTGTCCGGGCCGTTCGACGTGGTGCTCATCGATTGTCCGCCGTCGCTGGGAGTGCTCACGCTCAACGGCCTCACCGCCGCGGACGACGTGATCGTGCCGCTGCAGTGCGAGACGCTCGCCCACCGGGGCGTCGGGCAGTTCCTGCGAACCATTACCGATGTTCAACAGATCACCAACGCCGATCTTTCGCTGCTGGGCGCGCTGCCCACGCTGTACGACTCGCGCACCACCCACAGTCGCGACGGGTTGCTCGACGTCGCCGACCGTTACAACCTTCCAGTCCTGGCCCCGCCGATCCCGCGAACCGTGCGGTTCGCCGAGGCCACTGCCTCGGGCTCGTCGGTGCTGCGCGGGCGCAAGAACAAAGGCGCGATGGCCTACCGGGAACTCGCGGCAGCGCTGCTCAAGCACTGGAAGAGCGGCAAAGCGCTGGCGACCTTTGCGCCTGACGTCTGATCCCCGGCCTAGCCCAGCAGGCTGACCAAGCGGCCGGACCTGGAGCGCTAACCCAGCGCCACCAACTCGTCGCCGCGCTGCTCTAACAGCAGCCCCCCTGCGACGGCGGGTACCACTGGTGCCGCTGAATCGTTCAGGGGGGGCCGCTGCAGCGGGATATGGCGGTCTTCGGCTCCCGTCGCCGGATCGAAGAGGTCGTAGCCGCTGCTGACCGGCACCACTAACCGCCCGGCCATCATGGTCGCCGGACCGACGGGTACGTTGGCGCCCGCCCCAGCGACAGTATATTTGTACTGAAGGTTGTTGGCGGAGAACACTATTACGCTGTCGCCGGTCCACCAGGTGATCAGGTCCCCGGGCCGTGACACGGTGGCCTCGGGGGAGGGCGCTGTGGGCACCACAGTGCTGGCGATCACGGTGCCGGTTTCGTCGACGATGTCGATCCTCGGCTTCGGGGTGGGGATGTACACCCCGGTCGTCGTGCCGACCACAGCAACCACGCGGGCGCCGCTGCCGTCACTGACGCCCTTCTGCCGCACGTACTTGGCCTCCGGGGTGTCCTCCTCATCGGAAGGGCGCAGCAGTGTCAGCCGCAGATCGGCTTGCCCATCGCAGGCCTCCAGCACCGATACCGCGACCGAACTCGCTGCGGCGGAGACCAGGCGGCACAAAGGCGGTGCCGGAACATCCGGCTTGATGCGTGCATCCAGCGCGCCGTAGCTGAGCATCCGAACCATGTCGGAGCGCCACATCTCCAGCCGGGTGTCCCCGGCCGACAGCACAGTCGTGCCGTCCCCGGACAGGGTTACCTCACGGTCGGAGTAGCTGGTGCGCGTTGGTCCGCGCACGCCGGTCCTGGCGTCCACTGTGCTGACCTGCCCGCAGCCACGCACATCCGGGTAAACCGCCACGGCGTAGCTGTAGACCCAGGTCACTCCGCAGAGGTCGAGGTCACGGGCGAAACTCCAGAGGGTATCGCCTGTGGTGGGATCTCGGCCCTCCATGCCCCGGTCGGCGCCGGTCACCACGGCGCCCGCAACCACCAGCGGCTGGCTGGTCTTGGGGCTGGGTGCGGTCCACAGCTGCTTGAGCGAGTCCGGCACTGCTGTGACGGGTTTCAGACTAGGGACCGGTGCCGCGGACGGCACGCTGATGGTCGCTCTCGCGTCGCTCGTCCACCAGACGATTGCCGCCACGAGCGCGACGACACCGGCGATCGCGGCCGCCGCCGTCATGTCCGCCCGAGTCCGACGTTCGGGTTTGACCATCGCGGAGTGGTTTTGGCTAGCTGGGGCCTGCGGCCGCGGTCTTACTGGGGCGACGCCGACGCCGCCGGCGTCCCGATCGCGCAGCCTCCGAGGGCGTGCTGCCGGTGCCGTCCCCGTTATCCGAAGACGCCGGGGCGCTCTGCTTGGCAGCTTCGGGATGGCCGTCGACTTGGTTACCGCCGGCTTGGTTACCGCCGGCAGTGCCTCCGCGGGTGCGTCGCCGAGTCCGGTCGCCGCTCCGACCGGCCGGCTTCTTCTCGCCGTCCGTAGAACTGCGCCTGGACTCTTTCCGGGGGCCGCTCCTAGCGCGCGCCGGGCCGATCTTGCCGGTGGCATCGGTTGGGATGTTGAGCTCGTCGTACAGGTGCGGCGAGTTCGAATAGGTCTCGGCTGGATCGGGTGTGTCCAGCCCCAGCGCCTTGTCGATCATCGTCCAGCGGGGCAGCTCGTCCCAGTCGACCAGGGTGACGGCGATACCGGTCTTGCCTGCGCGCCCGGTACGGCCGATGCGGTGCACGTAGGCCAGCTCGTCCTCGGGGATCTGGTAGTTGATGACGTGAGTGATGTCGTCGATGTCGATGCCGCGGGCGGCAACGTCGGTGGCGACAAGCACGTTGACTTCGCCGGTGCGGAAGGCCTTCAGCGCCTTCTCGCGGGCGGACTGGCCGAGGTCCCCGTGCACGGCGCCGACCTTGAACCCGCGCTCGGCGAGTTCGTCGGCGACCTTCTGGGCGGTGCGCTTGGTGCGCGTGAAGATCATCGTCGCGCCGCGGCCGTGCGCTTGCAGGATGCGTCCGACCATTTCGACCTTGTCGAGTGCGTGGGCCCGGTAGGCGAACTGCTCGGTGGTGTCGTGGGTGGCCGCGGAGTGCGGCGCCTCAGCTCGGATGTGTGTCGGCTGGTTCATGAACGTGCGGGCCAGCGTGATGATCGGGTCGGGCATGGTCGCCGAGAAGAGCATCGCTTGACGCTTGGCCGGGATCTGCTTGAGGATCCGTTCGATGTCGGGCAGGAAGCCTAAATCGAGCATTTCGTCGGCTTCGTCGAGCACGAGCGTCGACAGGCCGCCGAGCTGCAGGTGCCCCTGCTGTGCGAGGTCGAGCAGCCGACCGGGGGTGCCGAC
>CAXMSM010000438.1:0-6355 GCA_964195655.1 uncultured Gammaproteobacteria bacterium
GGTAGTCCCCTGTCAGGGCCTTCACCAGCGAGTCCACCACTCCTCCACAACCTCCCCGCATCGCAGTCGGGCATGGATGTGCCAACCTTGGGACGTGACGAAAACACCGGTGTGTGTGGTCGGTCTGGGACTGATCGGCGGCTCGGTCATGCGTGCGGCCAAAGCAGCCGGCCGGGAGGTGTTCGGCTACAACCGCTCGGTGCAAGGTGTTGAGGCGGCACGGTCCGACGGTTTCGACGCCACCTCGAACCTCGACGAGGCGCTGTCGCGGGCGGCGGCCACCGGTGCGCTGATCGTGCTGGCGGTACCCGTGCCCGCGCTGGGGTCGATGCTCGGCCACATCCGCGATGTCGCGCCGGACTGCCCACTGACCGACGTGACCAGCGTCAAGGGTGCCGTGCTCGAAGCAGTCGCCCGTGCCGGCCTGCTTGAGCGGTTCGTCGGCGGGCATCCGATGGCAGGCACCGCGGAGTCGGGATGGACGGCCGGGGACGCCGACTTGTTCGCGGGCGCGCCGTGGGTGATCAGCGTCGACGATCACGTCGACGCCGGCGTGTGGACTCAGGTGATGAACTTGGCTCTGGATTGCCGGGCCCTCGTCGTCCCGGCGCGCTCCGACGAGCACGACGCCGCCGCCGCGACCATCTCGCATCTACCTCACCTGCTCGCCGAGGCGCTGGCTGCCACCGCCGCCGAGGTCCCGCTGGCGTTCCCGTTGGCGGCCGGATCGTTCCGCGACGGCACCCGCGTCGCGGCGACCGCGCCGGAGCTGGTGCGGGCGATGGTTGAGTCCAACTCGGCGCAGCTGCTGCCGGTACTCGACCAGGCGCTACGTCTGCTCAGCGACACCCGCGACCAATTGGCCCGAAACCGGCCCGTCGCAGACCTTGTCGAGGCCGGCCATACCGCCCGGACCCGTTATGACGGTCTCAGTCGACCGCAAATCGTTTCCACGGTGATCGGCGCCGATGGGTGGCGCGACGAACTCGCCGCCGCCGCGCGTGCGGGCGGCGTGATCAGATCCGCGCTGCCAACCCTGGGTAGTCGAGGATGAAGCCGTCGGCGTCGACCTTCACTGTCGTCTGGGCCACCGGCGAATTCACCTTGATGCCGTCTGCCTCCGAGGTGTAGCTGATCGTCGAGACGTCGACCGACAGGTCAGGCACCCGGACGTACACGACCGGCATGGCGACCGTCTCCCCGACCCTCCCGTACAGGTGGGTGCGGCGAATCGGAAGCGCATTGAAAAACGCGCTGAAGCTCACATCGACATCGAGTGCGCCGTCGAACGCCGACCGGCTGGTCTGACCGGAAGGATCCTGCACCAGCCACATGTTTTCCTCGTCGCGCGCGATCGAGAGCTGGCGCTCGCGTTCGGCGAAGGTAACGGTCAGGGACAGCCTCGTGGTTGCGCCGGCGTCGTCGGTGATCAGGTCATAGGAAGCGGAGAACGCGGGATGCGACTCCGTGGCTGCCGCCACAATCCTGCCGTAGGCCTTCACACGGCCCCCCGTGACTTGTACGCGCGCCGACTCCATCCGCGGTTCATCCTGCGCGCGCCAAGTCAGGATCGCCGGCCACGGGCCTTTTGGCTCCTCGGCTTCACTCACCCCTCTACCGTAGGCGACGGATCCCCCCGCTCGTGGCGGGCTTGGGAACTGGAGCGCGAATTGCGTTGCGAACCCTCTAGAGACCCTGATTCGAGCGCGACCTCGTCGCTGAGGAACGGCTGTGGCATCGCGCGAAATTTTCGGAGCCGACCGCTGCCGGGCATTGACGCCCATACCGCGAACGCCAGTGCCGCGTCGAGAATCAGCGCCAATGCGGTCACCATCAACGCCCCCACCAGAGCGATGTGGAATTGCCGCACTTTGATGCCGTCGATCAGATACCGACCCAGCCCGCCGAGGCTGGCGTAGGCCGCGACAGTCGCCGTCGCAACGATCTGAAGCGTCGCGGTGCGCAAACCGCCGAGGATCAGCGGCAACGCATTGGGCGTCTCGACACGCAGCATGATCCGCGCCTCCGTCATTCCCATCGATCGTGCGGCGTCCACCACCGCGCGATCCACATTCGCGATACCGGCATAGGTGCCCGCCAACAGTGGCGGGATTCCGAGCAACATCAGCGCGACGGTGGGCGGCACCAACCCAAGACCCCACAACAGCACGCCGAGCAGCAACACGCCCAGCGTCGGCAGCGCCCGAAGCGCATTGACCCCGCTGACAACGAGGAATATGCCACGCCCGGTGTGCCCGATGAGCATTCCGACCGGAACCGCGATCAGAACTGAGAACAGCACGGCGATGAACGTGTACTGGAGGTGTTCCACAATGCGCACACCCAAGCCCGCCGGACCTGCCCAGTTGGCAGCGTTGAAGATGAATGACAGCGCCTGCTCGAGGAAGTTCACGCTGCCGCCACGGTGCGTCGGGCCTTACGCTGGCGGGTGACGCGGGGTGTCGGAGTCTGAGCCTTGGCCCAAGGGGTCAAGGCCTTGCCCGCCAACATGATCAGGGTGTCGATGACGATTGCGAGCACAAAGATCGCGATGATGCCCGCCACGATCTGGTCGCTTTTGTTGGACTGGTACCCCTCGGTGAACCAGGTGCCCAAACCGCCGATCCCGATCACCGAGCCTACCGACACCATCGAGATATTGGTCACCGCGACCACCCGCAAGGTGGCTATGAGAACGGGGATAGCTAGTGGCAGATCCACCTTCAGTATCCGGGTCAGTGGTCGGTAGCCGATGGCGGTAGCGTCGGCGCGCACCGGTTCGGGCACCGCGTCCAGCGCCTCGGGTACGGCACGCACCAAAAGTGCTGTCGTGTAGAGCGTCAGCGCGACGATGACGTTGGCCTCGTCGAGGATTCGGGTAGGAATGATCAGTGGCAGCACGACGAACAGTGCCAGCGACGGAATCGTGAAAACGATGCTCGCGGTCACAGTCGTGAGCCTGCGTAGCGCCGTCGTACGCTGCACCAGTGCACCGATCGGCACCGCGATGAGCAGCCCCAGCACCACCGGAATGAGGGAGAGCCGCAGGTGAATCAGCGTCAGCGCCCAGGCGTTGCCGAGGTTGTTCAGCAGGTACGTCACTGTGCTGACCGCTGTTTCTTCAACGCATCGAGTACATCGTCGGCGAGTACACCGCCGATCGGCTTACCGTCGGAGTCCACCGCCACCCCGAGCCCCGACGGGGAGGACAGCGCCGCATCGAGCGCCTGGCGCAGCGAGTCGTCCGGGCGGAATAGTGACCCACCCGCAGTCGTACTGTCGTACAACAGCTTTCCGGACAGATGCTGTTTCACTCCAGCGGCGTCAATCCACGCGTACGGGGCGCCGTTGGGCTTGGTCACCAGCGCCCAGTCCCCAGCGCCAAGTTCGAGGGTGTCGATTCCGGCCTCGTCCACCGCGCGGATGTCGTGCATTCGAAGACCGGTGGCGTGGCGGAACTGCAGCCCGCGGTAGCCCCGGTCTGCGCCGATGAATCCGGAGACAAAGTCGTTGGCGGGGTTGGACAGTAGCCGCTTGGGCTCGTCGTACTGCTGTAAGACACCGCCAAGGCCGAAAACGGCGACGGTGTCGCCGATCTTGATGGCCTCGTCGATATCGTGGGTCACGAAAACGATGGTTTTGTGCAATTCGCTTTGCAGACGCAGGATCTCGGCCTGCAGTTCCTCGCGCACCACCGGGTCGACTGCACTGAACGGCTCATCCATCAAGAGAATGGGCGGGTCCGCGGCCAGGGCTCGGGCCACCCCGACGCGCTGTTGCTGACCACCCGAGAGTTGGGCGGGGTAGCGGTCGGCCAGCTTTGGATCCAGCCCCACCCGCTCGAGCACGCCCAGAGCCGACTTGCGGGCCGTCCGACGCGACTCTCCTTTGAGTACAGGCACTGTCGCGACATTGTCAACGACGCGCTGGTGCGGCATCAGCCCGGCACTCTGGATCACGTAGCCGATATCCAGGCGCAGTTTCACGGCGTCGACCTTGGTGACGTCTTCGCCGTTGACGGTCAGCGTGCCCGATGTCGGCTCGATCATCCGGTTGATCATCCGCATCGACGTGGTCTTGCCGCAACCGGAGGGGCCGACGAACACGACGAGGTGGCCCTCAGGCACGGCAAGGTCGAGATTGTCTACGGCGACGGTGCCGTCGGGGTACTGCTTGGTGACACCGGCAAATTCGATCATTGTGATCCTGTTCTGCTCATGGCTGGAGCGGCTTGTCAAAGCCGTTGTCCCGCACCCAGTTCTGTGCAGCCTCATCGGGGTTGATGCCGGAGTTGCCCGTTGCCTCGGTGTTGAGCCTGATCAGGTCCTCGGTGGTCAGCTTCGCTGACACGGCGTCGAGCACGGTCTTGAGATCGTCGGACTTCTTCTGCGAGCTGACCAGTGGCACAACATTGGCCGCCAGGAAATTGGCCTTCGGATCCTCCAGCACCACAAGGTTGTTCTCGGCGATCGCGGGCGAAGTGCTGAAGATGTTGGCTGCGGTCACGGTGCCGTCGGTCAACGCGCGAACGGTGGCTGGACCCCCGCCGTCGCTGATCGCGATGAAGTTGTGCTCCGGCACATCTAGACCGTAATTCTCCTTGAGGCCGGGCATTCCCTCGGCGCGGTTCAGAAACTCCGATGGCCCACCGAATTTGACTTCGGGCGAGTGCTCGGCCAGATCGCCGATCGTCTTGAGGTTCCACCGATGCGCCGTCTCCTCGGAGACCGCGACTGTATCTTTGTCCTCGGCCGGTGACGGGTTGAGGATTGACAGGTCACCGGGAAGCGCCCGAAACAGCGCCAGCAGAACGTCGTTCGGTGTGGTGGCGTCGGACTCCGAATCGAAGTACTGCAGCAGGTTCCCGGTGTACTCCGGAATCAGGTCGATCGAGTGATCCTGCACCGCGGGCACATAGGTCTCACGGCTGCCGATACCGTACTGTCGGCCCACCGTGAAGCCGTTGGCCTCCAGCGACTGTGCATAGATCTCGGCGATGATCTTGGACTCGGGGAAGTCCGCCGAGCCGACGATAATCGATTTCAGATCACCGGAGATCTCTCCGCCACCGAGCGGGTTCGAACTCCCGCATGCCGACAAGGCTGGTGTGAGCAGCACCAGTAAGGCCGCCAACACGACAAGGGGCCGAATTCGCATCCGAATTCGCATGGTTCGCCGAGGGCTGTTCACGCGAAAGTCCTTTCGTTAGACGAGTCCGCGAAGAGGGCTGGGGTGACCCTATCGTGACCAGCGTGGTGGTTTCATTCATCTGAGAAAAGGGCGATCATTGAGCTATGCCCAGCGATCGATCCGCGTCGCCTGAACCACCGCCGACGTCCGGCTCGGCCGGGACCTCACCCAAGGGGACCCCGCCCAAAGCAACCCCACCGGGGCGCACCTCACCGGCGAAGAAGCCGCCGCCTCCCGAGTCGGCCGTCAAGTTCACCAAGGCCGCCGCCATGTGGGCGTCGCTGATCCTGGGGTTCCTCATCCTGATCGTGCTACTGATCTTTATCGCGCAGAACACGACCTCGACGAAATTCACGTTTCTGGGCTGGCACTGGAGCCAGCCGCTCGGGGTGGCCATCATGTTCGCCGCGGCGGCAGGGGGGCTACTCACGGTCGCGGTCGCAGCGGTGCGCATCCTTCAACTACGCCGCGCGGCGAAGAAGAACCTCCAGGCAGGGCTCTAGAAAGTTCACCGGATCGAGACCACCTGGTCGACCGAATCCCGTGGCAACTCACCGTCGACCGTCGCGGTGACGGTCATGTTGTTCAGCGCGATCGCGCCCTTGTGGTTGTCGAGGAACGCAGTGTCGGCGGCGTCGCGCCCGGTCGCGATACGCACCATCGACTGCCGAGGAGCCAGGCAGGTCGCGTCGACCACCCGCCACTGACCGTCGACAAACGCCTCGGCCACCGCGTGGAAGTCCATCGGCTGACAACCCGGCGCGTACACCGCGACCAGTCGGGCGGGCACATTCACCGCCCGAAGCAACACGATGACCAGGTGCGCGTAGTCGCGGCACACCCCGGCCCCGGCCAGCAGGGTGTCAGCGGCCCCGTCGATAGGGTCGCTTGATCCCGGAACGTAGTCCAGCCGGGTGCCAACCCAGGATGAGACCTTCTCCAGCAGCGTGGCCGAGTCGGCGAACTCACCGAACTCAGTCGTGCCGAAACCGAAGAACTTGTCCGCCTCGGCGTAGCGGCTGGGCCGCAGATAGGTTGACAGGTCGATGTCACGCACCGGCGCCGGCTCGGCCTGCCCTATAACAGTTGCCGAATAACTGACCCTGAGGTTGCCTTTTGGGGCGTCGAGCTTGTGTATCCGGTTGCCGTGCTGACCCGTAATTTC
>CAXMSM010000439.1:0-9543 GCA_964195655.1 uncultured Gammaproteobacteria bacterium
TGGAGTACTTCGGTGACCCCACCACCGGCGGCGACGAGTGCCACATGGCGTTCCATTTCCCGCTGATGCCACGCATCTTCATGGCGGTGCGCCGCGAGTCCCGGTTCCCCATCTCTGAGATTCTGGCGAACACCCCACCCATCCCCGATATGGCGCAGTGGGGGATTTTCCTGCGTAACCACGACGAGCTCACGTTGGAGATGGTCACCGACGACGAGCGCGACTACATGTACTCCGAATACGCCAAGGATCCGCGGATGAAGGCCAACGTCGGTATCCGCCGGCGTCTGGCGCCACTGCTGGACAACGATCGCAACCAGATGGAGTTGTTCACCGCGCTGCTGCTGTCGCTGCCCGGATCACCGATGCTGTACTACGGCGACGAGATCGGAATGGGTGACATCATCTGGCTCGGCGACCGCGATGCCGTGCGCACCCCGCTGCAGTGGACGCCGGACCGCAACGCCGGGTTCTCCACCGCAACGCCGGGCCGGCTCTACTTGCCGCCGAACCAGGATGCGATATACGGGTACCAGTCGGTGAACGTCGAAGCGCAGCGCGACACCTCGACCTCCCTGCTGAACTGGACTCGCACCATGCTCGCGGTGCGCCGCCGCCACGAGGCGTTCGCGCTCGGTACCTTCCGGGAGCTGGGCGGGTCCAATCCTTCGGTGCTGACCTACGTCCGAGAGCTGGAAGGCTCGGGGGAGGGGCGGGACCACCAGGACACCGTGCTCTGCGTCAATAACCTCTCGCGGTTCCCGCAGCCGATCGAGCTGAACCTTCAGCAGTGGAACGGCTACACGCTCGTCGAGATGACCGGGTACGTGGAGTTCCCCACCATCGGCCAGCTGCCGTATCTGCTGACGTTGCCAGGACACGGGTTCTATTGGTTCTTACTCAGACCGGGCAACCCCGAGGCGGGGGATCGGTCATGACGCAGGTGATGACGCTGCCGTTCGGCGACTGGATCAAACACCAGCGCTGGTATGCCGGCCGCGGTCGCGAGCAGGTCTCGGTAGAACCCGCGGCAGTGACGCCGCTGCCCAATGTGTCTGGGCTGGACCTCGACCTGGTGCTCCTCGACGTCACTTACACCGACGGCTCCACCGAGCGCTACCAGGTGCTGTTGCGGTGGGGCAGTGCGTCCATCGATGAGTACAGCGATGTCGCCACCATCGGCGCCGCGTCGGGTGCAGATGGCGAGCGCATCGCCCATGACGCGCTATACGACCCCGACGCAGCGCGTCATCTGCTGTCGCTGATCGACTCGTCGGCCACCGTCTCCGATCTGAGATTCAGCAAGGAACCCCGCGTCACGCTCCCGCTGAATGCTTCGCCGCGAGTGTCGGGCGCCGAGCAGAGCAACACCAGCGTCATCTTCGAGGAGCAGGCCGTCCTCAAGGTATTTCGGCGTATCACCCCCGGTATGAACCCGGACATCGAACTGAACCGGGTGCTGGCTCGCGCGGGTAACCCGCACGTTGCCCGATTGCTCGGGTCATACGAAACCTCCTGGGACGGACGGGGGTCGCAACCCTGCGCGCTCGGCATGGTGACCGCGTTCGCGGCCAACAGCGCCGAGGGGTGGGACATGGCCACCGCCAGCACCCGTGACCTGTTCGCCGAGGGCGACCTGTACGCCGACGAGGTGGGTGGGGACTTCGCCGGCGAGTCCTTCCGGCTGGGTGAGGCTGTCGCCTCGGTCCACACAGCTCTCGCTGAGCAGCTGGGCACTTCATCGGAGGACTTCCCGCTGGGCACCGTGCTGGGGCGGTTGGACTCGGCGGCGCGAGTTGTGCCGGAGTTGCAGGATTACATTCGGCTGATCGAAGAGCGGTACCGCAAGCTCGCCGATGAGACGATCACCGTTCAGCGCGTGCACGGCGACCTGCACCTCGGTCAGGTACTCCGCACGCCGGAGGGTTGGCTGCTGATCGATTTCGAGGGTGAACCGGGCCAGCCGCCCGGGGAACGCCGGCGGCCGGATTCGCCGTTGCGCGATGTCGCTGGCGTGCTGCGCTCCTTCGAATACGCCGCCTACCAGCGTTTGGTGGGTTTGGCGGCGGACCATGATCGCGACAGGCAGGTTGCAACGCGCGCGCGGGAGTGGGTCAAGCGCAATAGTTCGTCGTTCTGCAATGGCTACGCCGCCGCGACCGGAACGGACCCGCGCGACTCCGGTCAGGTGCTTGCAGCCTACGAACTGGACAAGGCGGTTTACGAGGCCGCGTACGAGGCCCGCTTTCGTCCGTCGTGGTTGCCGATCCCGTTGAGATCGATCGAATCCATCCTGGGCTGAGCTTGTTCGCGTGCCGTCAGGGCGTAACGGCGTCCGGCGACTCGGGCAGCACTTGTCCGCCGTCCACGGCGATCGACTGGCCGGTGATGTAGCCGGCCTCGTCGCTGGCCAGGAAGGCGGCGGTATAGCCGATGTCGGCAGGTGTCCCAGGCACCCCGGCCGGAATCGCCTTGGCTAACCCCGCCAGGTAGTCCTCGCCCAGATCTTTGAGAGCCTCGGTCAGGGTGTTGCCCGGAAGCACGGCATTGACGGTGATTTTGTGCGGAGCCAACTCGATCGCGGCGGTCCGCATGAATCCCAGCTGCGCAGCCTTCGAGGCGCCGTAGTGAGCCCAGCCCGGAAACCCGGTGATCGGACCGGTGATCGACGACGTCAGCACGACGCGGCCGCGGCCGGAGGCGATGAGTGCGTCCAGGCACGCCTGCACGCTGTAGATGCTGCCCTTCACGTTGACATCGAGCGTTTGGGACAGCTGTTCCGGTGTCATCGTCTTCAGCGACGCCGTCGGGAAGATGCCGGCGTTGGCACAGAGTACGTCGATCCCCCCGAATGCGTCGACGGCAGCTGCGGCCATGGTGGTGCAGGAGTCGCGGTCGGATACGTCGGCCTCGATACCGATCACTTTGCCCTCGCCGAGTCCGTCCAGCTGTGTGATCGCGGAGTCGAGGTCGGATCGGGAGCGCGCCGCGATCGCGACATGCGCGCCCGCCGTGGCGAACACAGACGCGATGCCAAGGCCGATGCCTTTGCTGCCACCGGTGACCAGCACGGATTTTTCAGCGAGCGAGAACATGGCCTCCAATGTCAAAACATCACGGCGGGCAGAGGGAGCTGGCAACCGTGGCCACCAGGTAGGGCGCCGCCGCTCTTCGGCTCCTACACCCGGCCCGCCCGGCCGGTGGCAATCTGAAATGTCCGATACCAACTTGGCGGCCACGGTTGCAACAGCAGCCTCAAGCTAACACGATCATTGGTGAAAACGGCTGAACCCGACCCCTAAGCGTGTTGGCGCGCAAAGCCTTTCAAGGGGCGCAAACCTCACCCTTGAGGCCGCCTCATTCCTGGTTGGCGGCTTGTAGCACGATGACGGCGCGCGCTTCGACCGTGAGGTTGGTGCCCGCGGCTACCGGCCTGGAACCTTCCATGACCGCGCCGTCGACGGTATAGATCACCGGCTGCCATGCCGTGCCGAATTCCTTTGGTGGCAGCGTGAACTCGATTGGTTCGTGATGTGCGTTGAAGCACATCACGAATGAATCGTCGGCGACTCTTTGGCCTCGTGGATCCAGGTCCGGGATGCCATGACCGTTGAGATAGACCGCGACCGACTTACCGAAGCCTGAGTCCCAGTCCTCGTCGCTCATCTCCGAGCCATCGGGGGTGAACCACGAGATGTCGGGTATGTGCACCGAGCCGCGACGGCGCACCGGCAGCCCGTCGAAGAACCGGCGCCGGCGGAACACCGGGTGTGCTGCGCGCAACTCCGCGACCATTTTGGTGAACTCGATCAAACCGCTGTCGGCGTTGACCCAGTCGATCCAGGTGGTCTCGTTGTCCTGGCAGTAGCCGTTGTTGTTGCCGCCCTGGGTCCGGCCTAGTTCGTCGCCGTGGCAGATCATCGGGACACCCTGGGACAGCAGGTTGGTGGTGATGAAGTTCCTTTGCTGCTGGGCGCGCAACAAGGTGATCTTGGGGTTGTCGGTGGGGCCCTCGACGCCGCAGTTCCACGACCTGTTGTGGCTCTCGCCGTCGTTGTTGTCCTCGCCGTTGGCTTCGTTGTGCTTCTCGTTGTAGGAGACCAGGTCGGCCAGCGTGAACCCGTCGTGGGCGGTGACGAAATTGATCGAGGCCACTGGGCGCCTCCCGGTGCGTTCGTAAAGGTCCGCAGATCCGGTGAGTCGGGATGCGAACTCGCCGAGACTGGCATCCTCGCCGCGCCAGAAATCTCGCACAGTGTCCCGATATTTGCCGTTCCACTCCGTCCACTGCGGCGGGAAGTTGCCGACCTGGTATCCGCCCGGGCCTACGTCCCATGGTTCCGCGATGAGCTTGACCTGACTCACCGTTGGGTCCTGCTGAACGAGTTCAAAGAATGTCGAAAGCTTGTCGACGTCGTAGAATTCCCGGGCCAGCGTGGACGCCAGGTCGAATCGGAAGCCATCGACGTGCATCTCGGTCACCCAGTACCGCAGTGAGTCCATGATCAGCTGCAGTGAATGCGGATGCCCGACGTTCAGACTGTTTCCGGTGCCCGTGTAGTCCGTGTAGTAGCGCTTGTCGTCGTCGACCAGCCTGTAGTACGCGGCGTTGTCGATGCCACGCATGGACAGTGTCGGACCCAGGTGGTTTCCCTCGGCGGTGTGGTTATAGACCACGTCGAGGATCACCTCGATATCGGCCTCGTGCAGAGCCCGCACCATGGCCTTGAACTCCTGCACCTGGCCACCAGGGGTGGCGCTGGCGCCGTACTTGGAGTCCGGGGCGAAGAACCCGATGGTGTTGTAACCCCAGTAATTGGACAGCCCCTTTGCGATCAGGGTCGAGTCGTTGGCGAAGTGATGTACCGGCATCAGTTCGATGGCGGTGATCCCGATGGATTTGAGGTGCTCGATGATCGCGGGATGGGCGATCGCGGCGTAGGTGCCGCGGCTGCGCTCCGGGATGTCGGGGTGCGTCTCGGTGAGGCCTTTGACGTGTGCCTCGTAGATGATCGAGTCCGCATACTCGTGTTGCGGCGGCCGGTCGGTACCCCAATCGAAGAAGGGATTGATCACGACCGACTTGGGCATGCTGGCGGCCGAGTCGTCATCGTTGCGGCTGTCGGGATCGCCGAAGTTATAGCCGAATAGGGACTGATCCCAGTGGAACGTGCCGTCGATGGCCTTTGCGTACGGATCGAGCAGCAGCTTGTTTGGGTTGCAGCGTTGGCCTGAGGCCGGATCGTACGGTCCGTAAACCCGGTAGCCGTACCGCTGCCCCGGCTCGACTTCGGGCACGAATCCGTGCCACACGAAGCCGTCCACCTCGGGCAAGGGCAACCGCGTCTCAACGAGCCCGCCGGCTCCATCAGGGCTGAACAGACATAGTTCAATCGACTCGGCCGCCTCGCTGAAGACGGCGAAGTTACTGCCGGAGCCGTCGTAGGTCGACCCGAGCGGGTAACCCTTGCCGGGCCAGATTTCCGTCAGCGCCGCATCGGTGTGAGGTGGCGAGGTTGCCTGCGCGGTGGGGATGACCACAGGCGAAGCGGTGTCCTTAGAACTGGTAGGGGAAGAACTGCTGGCGGAAGCCAAAGTGCACACTCCGGGTTAACGGGAACCGAACAAGGAGACGATACGGGGCCAAAGGGTGCGCCTGCTAGGCCGCGTCACCGTCGCCAAATTGGATTGCTCGAGCCACATCGGTACCGATCTCCGCACGTCGGTCGGGGCGGCGATACAGACTTGTCACCGGATGGGTGATAGGTGGACTGTTGACGGGTACCGATGAAATTCAATTGAGGAGAACCACGTGAGCACCGAGACCGGCGATCCCGCCATGGCAGCCAAGCATCGCGCTATGTGGGCGGCCGGAGACTATTCAGCCATCGTCACCGACTTGGTCGCGCCGCTGGGCCCGGTCCTCGTCGATGCTGCCGGAATCTGCAACAACGACCGCGTTCTCGATGTCGCTGCAGGCACCGGCAGCGTGTCGATTCCTGCCGCGTTGACCGGCGCGTCTGTGGTCGCGAGCGACCTGACTCCGGAGTTACTCGCAGCGGGGCAGGCAGCCGCCGACGGGCAAGGCGTCACAGTGCAGTGGCGTGAGGCGAACGCCGAGGATCTGCCGTTTGCCGACGACGAGTTCGACGTCGTGGTGTCCAGCATCGGGGTGATGTTCGCACCACATCACCAGCTTGCCGCTGACGAGCTGGTTCGGGTGTGCAAGCCGGGCGGCAGGATCGGCGTGATCAGCTGGACGCCGGAGGGCTTCACCGGCCAGATGTTCGCGACCCTGAAGCCGTACGTACCAGCTCCGCCGCCGGGCGTTTCGGCTCCGCCGTTGTGGGGCAACGAGGATCACGTGCGGGCTCTGTTCGGCGACCGCGTAGACATCACCAGCCGGCGCGCCACGCTGGAGGTAACTCAATTCCCGACCGGTGCTGCGTTCCGCGACTACTTCAAGTCCAACTTCGGCCCGACAATCGTGGCCTACCGCAATATCGCAAATGACCCGGCGCGGGTCGCCGCACTGGACGCCGAGCTGGCTGAGCTCGGCGACCGCGCGCTCGCAGGGTCATCGACCATGCAGTGGGAGTACCTGCTCGTGTTGGCGCACAAGCGCTGAGCAGTCCGGGCCTCAGACGACAGAAACCCCCGCGGCGCGCAGTGCCTCGAGAGACGCGGCGGTCGTCGTCGGCGATACGCCGGCGGTCAGGTCCACAAGAACTCTGGTGCTGAACCCGGCGACGACCGCATCGGCGGCAGTGGCCTTCACGCAGTAGTCGGTGGCGATGCCGACCACATCTACGGCGCCGACGCCACGTGCGCGCAGCCATTCGGCAAGCGTTGCCCCGTCCTCGTCGGCACCTTCGAAGCCGCTGTAGGCCGCTGAGTACCGGCCCTTCGTGAAGACCTTCTCGACCGCGACCGGGTCGAAGGCGGGATGGAACTCGACGCCCTGGGTACCGACTACGCAGTGACGCGGCCACGACGACGTGAAGTCCGGGTGATCGGAAAAGTGGTCGCCGGGGTTGATGTGGAAATCCTGCGTGGCCACGATGTGGGCGTAGTCCATTGTCCCGGAAAGCAGTTCGGTGATACCGCGTGCGACCGCCTCACCGCCGGTGACCGCTAGCGAGCCACCCTCGCAGAAGTCGTTCTGTACGTCGACGATGATGAGCGCGCGCTGCGACCTCTTCACAGTCCCACCGTATCGTCGCCGACCTCGACGCGCTGGCGTGTGTTCAACGGCAGATGGTCGAAGGCTCGCCGATTGGTTCCCATTAAGGTGGCTACTACCAAGACCAAGTGAGAAACCAACGGTGGAGGGAATGCAACGGATGTTGTCCTACGCGTCCGGAGTCGACGAACCGCCGCTACTGGATCAGACGATCGGCGACAACCTGACGCGAACGGTCGACCGGTTCGGTGACCGCGAGGCACTCATTGAGTGCACCACCGGGCGCCGGTGGACCTACGCGGAGTTTTCCGAGGCCACCAATCGCATTGCCACAGCGCTGCTGAAGAGGGGAATCCGGCCCGGTGACCGCGTCGGCATCTGGTCACCCAATACCGCCGAGTGGACGATGATCCAGTACGCCACAGCCCAGATCGGTGCCATCCTCGTCACCATCAACCCGGCCTACCGCACCGAGGAACTGGAGTATGTGCTCAACCAGTCCTCGATAGCGATGGTGCTGTCGGCGGATTCGTTCAAGACATCGGACTACACCGAGATGCTCGATGCCGTTCGGGGTCGCTGCCCGCATCTGCGCGAAGTAGTCATCGTGGGATCACCGGAGTGGTCCGAGATCGCTGAGACTGACGCCAACGCCGGCGCGTTGCACGAAGTTCGGGTAGGTCTGCGCTCGTCGGACCCGATCAACATCCAATACACGTCTGGCACCACTGGCTTCCCCAAGGGCGCGACGTTGACGCACGCCAACATCCTCAACAACGGCTACTTGGTCGGCGAGGGCCTGGGGTATACCGAGGTGGACAGAGTTTGCATCCCGGTGCCGTTCTACCACTGCTTCGGCATGGTGATGGGCAACCTGGCGTGCACGTCACACGGCGCCGCGATGGTGATTCCGGCGCGGGGATTCGATCCGGAAGAAAGCCTCAAAGCCGTTGCTAGACAGGATTGTACGTCGTTATACGGAGTTCCAACGATGTTCATCGCTGAGCTGTCCCTGCCGAATTTCGACGAGTTCGACCTGTCGAGCCTACGGACCGGAATCATGGCGGGCTCGCCCTGCCCTGAGCAGGTCATGCGCAACGTCATCGACCGAATGCACATGAGTGAGGTGGCGATCTGTTACGGCATGACCGAGACCTCACCGGTGTCCACCCAGACTTTGCCGACCGACTCACTGAACCGCCGGGTGAGCACCGTAGGGCGCGTCGGCCCGCATTTGGAGATCCAGATCGTCGATGAAACAGGCGAACCGGTAGAGCGGGGCACACCCGGCGAGCTGTGCACCCGGGGCTACAGCGTGATGGAGGGCTACTGGAACGACCCGGACAAGACTTATGAGGCCATCGACTCCGACGGGTGGATGCACACGGGCGACATCGCGGTGATGGACGATGACGGCTACTTGAGCGTGACCGGCCGCATCAAGGACATGGTGATCCGGGGTGGGGAGAACATCTACCCGCGTGAGGTCGAGGAGTTCCTCTATACCCACCCCGATATCGTCGACGCACAGGTTGTGGGGGTGCGCGACGAGAAGTACGGCGAAGAACTGATGGCGTGGATCCGAGTGGTCGATGGTGCGCAGTCGCCCACCGCCGAAAGTTTGCGGGTGTTCTTCGCCGGGCGGATCGCCCACCAGAAGATTCCACGGTATGTCCGGGTCATCGGCGAGTTCCCGATGACGGTGACAGGCAAGGTGCGCAAGGTCGAATTGCGTACACGTGGAGAGGAACTGCTCGGCGGTGGCGGGTGAGAATCACCGCGCTGCGGTTGCGGCAGCGAGACGGTAGGACCTGCGGACCCAGCGTGGCCGTCGTCGCGGGAGCGCTGCTGGACCCCGGATACCGGTCGGGCCTGTCGGGTAACGATGCAGACCGGGCGTGGTTTTCCCAGGAACAGGTGCGGGTGCACGCACTGGTAAACCGGGCATGGCCCCGCGCGTTGGGCACTACCCCGATGGGGATGGTGCGCGCGCTCACCATTCGCTCGCGCGGACGCGGGGTCCGCTATCGATGGCGGATGCGGCGCGGCCGTCGCGACAGGTTGGCCGACGTACTTCAAGCGGCGGGGTCGAACTGGCCGGTGCCGATGCTGATCGGACGCTGGATTCCGAGGCACTGGGTGTTGATCGTCGACGCGGACGATTTGCCGCTCGAGCGACGTGCCGACCAGCCAGGGCGTGGCGAGATACGTTCCCATCGGCTGACCCGTCTGCTTGCTCTTGAGGCTCACGTAGACGGCGGGAACGTCCACCCCCTGATCGGCGTCGGTGCCGCTGACCTCCGGCTCCTCCACCGCGACCGCCCGCACCCCGGAGCCGGCGGTGGCGGGGTTCGCAACCA
>CAXMSM010000440.1:0-3037 GCA_964195655.1 uncultured Gammaproteobacteria bacterium
TAGGGGGTCCTGGAAGGGGCCTTGAGTGGCGAGGAGATCGTGGAACGTGACTGACTTCGTGGAGATGTTCCGGCACTGGAACGCCGGCCGACCGCAGGTGCAGATCAACGAGGCACTGAGCATCGACCCCAAGACGATCGGCAAGTATTTGGCGCCGGCGCTGGCTGAAGGGCTTGAACCGGTTCCTGAGTCCTTCGACGAGGAGCTGTGGCGGGCGCGGATCGGGCGCTGGTTCCCCGAGTTGGTCGACCCGGCGGCGCGGGCGCTGACATGGCCGCAGACCGCGGCCCATCACCAGTGGATCGCCGAGTAGTTGAAGGTGCCGGTGACGGTGACGGTGTCGGTGGCCACCATCGCCCAGCGGTTGCGCGATGACCACGGTGTCGAAGTATCGGAGTCGACGGTACGACGTTACATCGCCACCACTTTCACCGAGGAGCCCCTCTCGAGCTGGCGAAGTGTCGCCTTGAGGTTGGCGACCTCGGCACGCAGTTTCTGAATTTTCTCCGTCGCCCCGGCGTGGGCATCGTGGAGCTTGCGCAGCGCCGGTGACTGGTCGCCGGCAGTGTCAGCGACCCTGGCCCCGAACTCCGCCTGCAGATCGGTATGGCGGTGGGTGAGCATCCACCGTTTGACTTGGGCCTCCCCGGCGAGGCTCTTGATGGTGCGCTTGCCGTCGGAATGCATTGCAGTGCCCGTGATGAGCCGCTCCATGGCATCAGGGATCTGCTGGCGCTGGCGCCGCTCGGCGACGCTCTCGGTTGCTTGGGTCATGGGTCAGGATGTCCGTTCGTTGCGGGTCGCGATGATCGTCTGGAGGGCGCCAATGCGTTGGGCGAGCCGGGCCCGTAACGGTTCAGGAGTCAAGGGTGAGGCCATCTCGCTCTCGTGCCGGGCGATGGCGTCGGCGGTCTGGTCGATGTTGCGGTCGGTGCGGGCGATGTTCCCGCAGTTCGACTGACAGTGGTTGATGTCGGGTGTTTCGTCGGTTCCCAACGTCCCCAGTCGATCTGGATGACACTGTGCTTTGGACTGGTCGTAGCAACAGGTCACGAGCCGGGTGGCGTTGTCGCAAATGCACAACCGCGGATTGGCCCGACAGTTTACGGAACGGCGGACGGGCTGCCACCGGAAAGCACGGTCAGCCATCTGTCGCCCATAACACCCCCGCAATCGGTCTAGAGTGGGCTAGGCATAAACAACCGTGAAGTGTCCAAAGAACACCACCAGTTCCCGCAGCGCCCAGACCGTGCGTCCCTCTGGTACCGCGATAGTTGCATCGTTGGCCGTACGCTCGTAATGCGCGGCGGTCGCGCCCGCTCGGGGCCGAACCCGCAAGGGCACAGCATCTGGCCAGCGCCCGCACACCGCTGGCTGGGATAACACCTCGTCGACATAGCGCTGCACCGCGTGCACCGAAGCGAAACGCGCCTCCGGCGGCAGCGTCAGCCGGGTACCGAAGAAGTCCACCATCGGATCGCCGTGTTCTGCTGTCCGATCGAACATGGTGCGAACGAATTCCTCTGCCGCATATAGCTTTGCACGCTGTGCGTCCCGGGTCACCTCTCCAGCGCCGAGCGCGCGCCGGCCAGTTCGGAGTTGCCGCCCAGTTTGGCCCGTCGTCCGGCCCGGTCACCTGCCTGCCGCGCCGCCGACGAGTACCCTGCAGTCGCGCTGCTCGCCCGCCACGTTCCCCGTGCCCTGGATGCCTGCCGGTAGTAGTTCTTGAGTTCTAGGTCCTTGTTACGCAACGCAATCGTGGAACCCGGGATGCTGGCAGGCCCCTGCGTCGCTTCCCGCTGCGCGCACTCACGTGCCTCCCCCAGCCGCTTACCGACCCTGGCCCCGAATGCGAGCTGGAAGTTGATACGCGCGGTGATCGTGGGCGTCGGCCGATGCGCACCGGAGGAAATGTAATCCTTCGATGCGCGGACCATCTGCATGACGAGGCTGGCGTATAGCGCATGGCTGGCATCGATGTCCTCGGCGAAGCCGTAGGCGTAGACAAAGGTTGAGTTCGACGCGATGTCGCATTTGACGTCGTTGGCTACCGCGACAACGACGAACAGCTGGACATAGGTGCGCAGGCCCCGCGCCCCCGGGTCTCCGATGGTGATGGTGCGTTGCACCGGCGCCTGCGCCTTCGTGCGTTTGTCCGAATGCGACCGTGCCACGGCAAGGTCGATCGACGCCGCGGTAGCCAGGCGCTGCGCGGCAGCCATGAACGCATCGGCTTCGTGTTGGTTGTCGGTGCCCTCGGCCTGGCGCAGCAGCGCCGCAATCCGGGCCAGCATCTTGTCGTCGGTGCTCATGATCGCGAGGCTAGCTCAGCGGTCAGACGTTTCATCGGCAGCAGTATCCCTATCCCCACAGCGGTTTTCATCCACAAGATCCGGTAGCCGCTCGGCTACCGGCCGACAAAGTCGTCCAGTGCGGCGACCAACTGCGCTGACAGCGGATCGCGCTTGGCGTAGTTGGCGATGCTGTCAGTTGGGTCATCGCGCAAGACATGGCTGACACCGTCGAATTCGACGACCGTCAGCTCGGTGTGCTCCAGCGCATCGACAAGCGGCTGAATGGTGCTGCAGCTGGCCTGGCTGTCGACATCCGAACAGGTGAGCAGCACCGCGGTTTCCGCGGGTACGCCCGCGGCCAGCGCCCGCGGGTCGATTCTGTCAGCTTCCGCGACAGCCTTGACGTTGCCTGGGTTCACGATCGCTCCGAGACCATCCGGCAGCGTCGCGGGAACCGTCCCGATACTGCGAATCTCCTCGACGGCAGACCGCCATGCTGCCACTGTCTCGGGCGTCCCGTCGGCTGTCACGCGATTGGTGATGGTGTCGAGGTACCGGCCCGGCAGCGGCTGCAACAGGCCCAACGAGTGCACTGCCGGCGCCCCAGGCGCGTTGTCGCCGGCCAGTGCCATGGCGTGGATGGTGCCTTCGCCCAATGCGTATACCGATAGCCGCGCAGGGTCGCTGGCTGGGCGTCCGGCGAGGAAGCGCAGGGCGGATTTGGCGCCGGCCGTATAGGTGGA
>CAXMSM010000441.1:0-6031 GCA_964195655.1 uncultured Gammaproteobacteria bacterium
GCACCAGACCCGGCTGCACCACCCCGGGCTACCAATGCCACGCCCACCACGCAAACACCGACTGGAAAAACGGCGGCCACACCAACATCAACAACCTCACCCTGGCCTGCGGCCCCGACAACCGCCTCATCGAAAACACCGGATGGACCACCCACACACGCCACGACGGCACCACCGAATGGACCCCACCCCAAAACAACCCACCCGAAAACGACGACGGTCCGTAGCCTGAGCTGCGATCTGCACCAATGACGTCGACCATCGCCGCAGCGCTACGCCGTCGACCGGGTACGTCCACCTCACCTCATGCCGAGTGGCGGCCCCGGCTGGAGAACCCCGCTGCCGCGGACAGCAGCCCGCCATTTCCCCTGCGCCGCACTGATTATCTACGCTGGGCGGGTGCCCGAACATGTACTGACGCAGGTCGATGACCGCGTCGCCCTCATCACTGTCAACGATCCCGACCGGCGCAATGCGGTGACCGCGGAGAGTTCAGCAGCACTTCGCGCTGCGGTCGAATCCGCCGAGGCCGACCCCGGTGTCCACGCAGTGATCCTGACCGGCGCGGGCAAGGCGTTCTGCGCCGGCGCCAACCTGACCGCGCTGGGTGAGGCGACAGAGGACGGACTGCGCGTGATCTACGACGGCTTCCTCGCGGTCGCGCAGTGCACCCTGCCGACGATCGCCGCGGTCAACGGCCCTGCGGTGGGTGCAGGATTGAACCTGGCGCTGGCAGCCGACGTGCGCATCGCCGGCCCGTCGGCGATATTCGACCCGCGTTTCCAGAAGCTCGGAATCCACCCCGGCGGCGGTGCAACATGGATGCTGCAGCGAGCAATCGGACCCCAGGCGGCACGGGCTGCACTGCTGTTCGGGATGCGCTTCGACGCGGACGCGGCCGTCCGGCACGGACTCGCCCTGGAAATCGCTGAGGACCCGGTGGCCGCGGCCCGCGCCCTTGCAGCCGGCCCCGCCGCTGCACCACGCGACGTAGTCATCGCGACCAAGGCTTCGATGCGGGCCACCGCTAACCCAGGCACGGTGGACCTCGATCAGCACCGTCTGGCCGTCGATGTCGAGATCGGCCCCCAGGCCGTGTCGATCGAGTCACCCGAATTCGCCGCGAGATTGGCTGCTGCCAAGCGCCGGTGAGCTAGACGGAGTTCGGGGCCGACGCCATGATGCGCTCGGCGCGCCGCAACACCGGCATGTCGACCATCTGACCCTCGAACTGGAACACACCGCGTTCGGTACTCGCCCTGTCAAGAACTGTTCTCGCCCAATCGATCTGCTCGTCGGAGGGCGCGTACCCCGCGCGGATGACTGCAACCTGCGTGGGATGAATGGCGACCTTGGCATCGAACCCGACCGCAACCGCATCGTCGGTTTCGGCGCGTAGACCGTCGAGGTCCCGAATATCGAGGTAGACCGAGTCGAGTGCCATCAGCCCAAAGGCCTTGGCAGCCAGAAGACTCTGCGACCGCACATGATTGGCGACATCACGGTAACTGCCGTCGGGCCAGCGGTTCGCGGTCCCGCCGGTTGCAGCGAAGAGGTCCTCGGCACCCCACATCATGGCGCACGCGTTGTCGACCTGCGCCGTCTCCTTGACGGACAGGGCACCGAGCGGGGTTTCGACCAGCACGACGACATCAAGTGGCGCCAGCGACGCAACCTGCTCAGCGGTCTCGGACTTGGCCAGCATCACGGTGGTGTAGTGGGTCGCCCTGAGCGCCTCGACATCCAGCGCATGGTCGGGCGTGGGAACCGGGTTGACGCGAACGACCGTGCGGGTTGGGTCGAGCGGGGTATCGACAAGTGCCTTGCGCGCAGCTCCTCGGTCCTTGGCCGCGACACCGTCTTCAAGATCGAGGATGACGACGTCTGCTGCGGCAGCGGCTTTTTCGAACCGCTCCGGCCGGTCAGCAGGGCAAAACAGCCAGCCTGGACCGTTGTTGCCCAGACCGATTTGCCCCTCGGGCGCGCGGCGCATCAGAGCTCTCCCTCCGGTGCGCGGCGCATCAGAGCTCTCCCTCCGGGCGCAAACGCACCAAGGTCTTTCGCAACGCCGCAGCGACGACATCACCGTGCTGATTGCGACCAGTGTGGGCGAACGTCACGATGCCCTCGCCCGGACGACTCTTGGACTCGCGCTTGTCGGTGATCTCGGTCTCGGCGTAGAGCGTGTCGCCGTGGAACAACGGTTTGGGGAAGCCGACGTCGCTGAAGCCCAAGTTCCCCACGATGGTGCCTTGGGTGAGCTGTGCCACCGACAGCCCCACCAACGTGGAAAGCGTGAACATCGAGTTGACCAGTCGCTGGTTGAACGGTGGCAGGGCATCGGCGAACGCGGCATCCAAGTGCAGCGCCTGAGTGTTCATGGTCAACGTGGTGAACAGGACATTGTCAGCCTCGGTGATGGTGCGTCCGGGCCGGTGCAGGTAGCGCACACCAATCTCGAACTCCTCGAACCACAGCCCACGTTGCACGACCGTCTTTTGCTGACCGGTACTCACAGACCCAGCTCCCGACCGATCAGCATCAGCTGGACTTCCGTTGTGCCCTCACCGATTTCAAGGATCTTACTGTCACGATAGTGCCGGGCGACCGGATATTCGTTCATGAAGCCGTAGCCGCCGAAAATCTGAGTGGCGTCGCGGGCGTTATCCATTGCCGCCTCGCTGGCCACCAGCTTGGCGACCGCGGCCTGCTTCTTGAACGGCTTACCCGCCAGCATCAGCGCGGCCGCGTCGTAGTACGCCGTACGCGCTGCATGGGCCCTGACCTCCATTCGGGCGATTTTGAACGCGATCGCCTGGTTGGTTCCGATCGCGCGACCGAAGGCCTGCCGCTCCTTGGCGTACTTGACGCTCTCATCCACGCACCCTTGCGCCGCACCGACCGACACCGCGGCAATCGCGATGCGCCCCTCATCGAGGATCTGGAGGAAGTTGGCGTACCCACGCCCGCGCTCGCCCAGTAGGTTCTCCTGCGGCACCCGCACGTCATCGAAGCTCAGCGGGTGGGTATCGGAGGCGTTCCAGCCCACCTTGTTGTACGCCGGTTCGGCGGTGAAGCCGGCCGTCGGTACCGGCACCAGGATCGACGAAATCTCCTTCTTCCCGGGCCCATCCCCCGAGTCGCTGCGCTCCTGCCCCTTGGAACCGGACTCGCTGGTCACCGCAGTGACCGTCACCAGCTTGGTGATGTCGGTGCCCGAGTTGGTGATGAACTGCTTGCTGCCGTTAATTACCCAACTCGACCCATCTGATTTTGCGGTCGTCTTGGTCGCCCCGGCGTCGCTCCCGCCTCCCGCCTCGGTGAGCCCGAAGGCACCGAGCGCCTTGCCGCTGGCCAACAGCGGCAGCCACTCCTGCTTCTGCTCGTCATTGCCGAAGCGGTAGACGGGCATTGCACCTAGCGACACACCGGCCTCGAGCGTGATCGCGACACTTTGGTCGACCTTGCCGAGCTCCTCGAGAGCCAGGCAGAGCGCGAAGTAGTCACCACCCATTCCGCCGTACTCCTCGGGGAAGGGGAGACCGAAAAGCCCCATGTCGGCCATGCCGGCCACTACCTCGTAGGGGAATGAGTGCTCTTCGTCGTGTTTGGCGGCCACCGGAGCCACCACAGTCTGGGCGAAATCGCGCACGGTCTTGGCCAGCTGCTCGTAGTGGTCTGGCAGCGTGCCGGTGGACAGATAGTCGGTCCCCTGAGAATTGGTCCCATCAGAGTTGGTCACAGTTGCGGCTCCTCGGTTGCCGTTATCCGGGCCAGCACCTGGCCCACTTTCACCTGTTCGCCCTCGCTGACGATCAGTTCCACCACACCGGCGACCGGCGCGGTTAGCGCGTGCTCCATCTTCATGGCCTCGACGGTAACCACCACCGTTCCCGCCTCGACGGAATCGCCATCAGCTACAGCGACAGCGACAACCGCACCGGGCATCGGGCTGGTCAGCTCAGCGTCACCGGTGTGCTCGTCGTCTGGGCGTACGGGCGCTTCGCGCACCTCCTCGACCAGCACCACGCGACCCGCGCGGGCCAGCCAAACCTGATCGCCGACTGCGGCCGCCAGGTAGACGGTACGCAGACCGTCGATGGTGACCGCGAGCTGATCGTCCTCCAGAGATGCACGCAGCGTGTGGGTTTCGCCGTCCTCGACGGTGGCGGTCGCATGGTCCGGCGAACCGGTCAGTGCGACGTGCTCTGTCCGGTCCCCTGCCCGCTGCCGGACCGTGGTCGACGCGCACCCGGCGATCCGCCAGCCCGATGGCACATCCCACGGACTCCTGGGAGCGACTGGCCAGGACTTCATCCAACGGTAGGCCGCCGCGGCGATCATTTCATCATCCCCGGCCGACACGGGCGCGAAATCCGGTGTGCGGCGATCCAGCAGCCCGGTGTCCAGGCGTCCCGCGGCCACCTCAGGATCTGCCAGTAGGAATCGCAGGAACTCGATGTTGGTGGTCAGACCGAGTACCGCGGTATCGGCTAGCGCGGCATCAAGTTCACGCAGCGCCGTCGGCCTGTCGCCGGCATGGGCGATGACCTTGGCCAGCATCGGATCGTAATCACTGCCGACCACGGTGCCTCCGGCCAATCCGGAGTCGACCCTGATGCCCGGCCCAGAGGGCTCCCGAAGTGCAATGACGTCACCGCCGGTCGGCAGGAATCCACGGGCTGGATCCTCGGCGTACACACGGGCCTCGATTGCATGGCCGTCCATCCGGACGGCCTCCTGGTCAATGGGTAGCTTCTCCCCCGCCGCGATCCTCACCTGCAGTTCGACCAGATCCAGGCCCGTGACCATCTCGGTGACCGGATGTTCCACCTGCAGACGGGTATTCATCTCCATAAAGAAGAACTCGTCAGGCCGGTCGGCGGACACGATGAACTCGACGGTGCCCGCACCGGTGTAGTCCACGCTGCGCGCGGTGTCACACGCCGCAGCGCCGATCCGCGCCCGAGTGGCAGCGTCGAGCAGCGGTGACGGCGCCTCTTCGATCACCTTCTGATGCCGCCGCTGCAGGCTGCATTCGCGTTCGCCGAGGTGCACCACGGTGGCGTGGTCGTCGGCGAGCACCTGCACCTCGATGTGCCGAGGGTTGAGCACGAACCGCTCGAGGAACAGTGTGTCGTCCCCGAATGCCGAAGCCGACTCGCGTCGTGCGCTTTCCAGCGCCGCGGGGAGACCGGCCGCGTCGTGAACGACGCGCATCCCCTTGCCTCCCCCACCCGCCGACGGTTTCACCAGCACCGGGTACCCGACCTCGGCGGCGCCGCCGATCAGATCGTCATCGGTGAGCCCCGGTCGCGAGATACCCGGCACAACGGGTACACCGAAGGCCGACACTGCCGCCTTCGCCGAGATCTTGTCGCCCATGGTTCGGATCGCCGTCACCGGGGGTCCAATGAACACCACGCCCGCCGAACTCAGAGCGTCAGCGAATTGCGCGTTCTCCGAAAGGAACCCGTAGCCCGGGTGGACCGCTTGTGCGCCCGTGCGGTCGATCGCGGCCAGCAGCGCATCGATCGACAGATAGCTCTGCCGGGCGGGGGCGGGACCGATGCGGACAGCGACATCTGCCTCAGAAACGTGCCGTGCTCCCGCGTCGGCATCGCTGAATACCGCCACCGAGCGAATTCCCATGGATCGCAATGTGCGAATGACCCGGACTGCGATCTCCCCGCGGTTGGCGACCAGAACGGTGTCGAACCCCTTGCTAAAACCCTGTGTCATTTGTGGTCACATCCGAAACACGCCGTAGGAAACGGGTTCGAGCGGCGCCTGCCCGATCACCGAAAGTGCCAACCCGACAACAGTTCTGGTATCGGCGGGATCGATGACCCCGTCATCCCAGAGTCGTGCGGTCGAGTAGTAGGGATTGCCCTGGTCCTCGTATTGGGTGCGGATCGGCGCCTTGAACGCCTCCTCTTCCTCCACGGTCATCTCACCGCGGACCGTGGCGAGCACCGACGCCGCCTGCTCACCACCCATCACCGAGATCCGCGCGTTGGGCCACATCCAC
>CAXMSM010000442.1:0-2432 GCA_964195655.1 uncultured Gammaproteobacteria bacterium
GATGCCGTCGGGACCGATCAAGTGCGCAGGCGCGCCGCAGAAGATCGCCTACCTGGCCAGCGACTACTGGCGATCCCAAGGGGTGCTGGACGACATCGATGTGCACCTGGTGATACCAACCCCACGGCTGTTCGCAATCCCGGCGATCGCCGACAGCCTCGACGCGATTGCCGCCGACTACGGCATCACCGTGCACACCGAAGCCGAGGTGACCTCCGTTGACGCCGCGGCGCACAAGGTTGGAGTGACGGGCGTCGGGGAATCGGGGTCCGACACGATGCTGGCCTACGACATGTTGCATGCCGTGCCGCGCCAATCCGCACCGGATTGGATCAAATCCAGCGCGCTGTCGACCGGTGAAGCAACCGGATACGTCGAGATCGACAAGAACACAATGCAGCATGTGCGTCACCCCGATGTCTTCAGCCTCGGTGACGCAGGATCGTCGCCGAACTCCAAGACCGATGCCGCGATCCGCAAGCAGGCCCCGGTCGTCGTCGACAACATCGAGGCATTCCTTGAGGGTCGACCGCTGGGCGCGCACTACAACGGGTACGCGTCCTGCCCGATCGTCACGTCCTCGCACGCGATGCTGCTGGCGGAGTTCGACTACGACATGAACATCACGCCGTCGCTCCCGGTGATCAACCCGACCAAGCCTCACCGCAGCTACTGGTACCTCAAGAAATATGGTCTGCCGTTCATGTACTGGAACCTGATGCTCAAGGGGCTGGCCTAAGAAATTCCACTCCCCACCACGAGACACTGTCACTTCGCTGACACACGAGACACTGTCACTTCGCTGACACTGGGCAGGCAGGTCTCGTACACGCACTGCTTGGGTTGCGATAACCAAGTGAGGCATGAAGGGTTGGGTAATGAGAATCACCTACACATTGGCGTTGCTGGGCACCACGGTCGGGTTGGTTGCAGGATGTGGGGGCTCGGGTGGCGACACAGCGTCGGTGACTTCCAGCACGGCACCCAGTGCAGTCTCGGCACCCAGTGAAGTGTCGGCGCCGCCCGCCGACACGGCAGTCCCCGAGGAACTGAACTTCACCGCCAAGACCGTCGGTGGAGGGGAGTTCTCGGGGCGGACCCTCGCCGGGAAGCCGGCGGTGTTCTGGTTCTGGGCGCCGTGGTGTCCCACCTGCCAGCGCGAGGCTCCCGATGTCGCCAACGTCGCCCGGGCGAATCCCGAGGCTACGTTCGTCGGGGTTGCGGCGCTGGACGAGGAGTCGGCGATGCAGGAGTTTGTCGACAAGTACGACATCGGCTCCTTTACCAACATCGCCGACGTCGACGGCAGCGTGTGGCAGCGCTTCGGCGTGACGGCACAACCGGCCTTTGCGTTCGTCAGCGCCGACGGGTCCGTCGATCTAGTGCGCGGCACACTGTCCGAGCCGGCGCTCAGTACCCGAGTCGGAACTCTCGTCAGCCCCTGATGGGTAGTGAGACCATCGCGTTCGCGATGGCTGCGGGGCTGATTGCGGCACTGAATCCCTGCGGGTTCGCGCTGCTCCCCGGCTATCTCGCATTGGTGGTCGCAGGCGAGGGTGATGCACCCCCCAGCCGTATAGCAGCGGTGGGTCGTGCGCTTGCAGCTACGGCGATGATGGCGGCCGGGTTCTTGGTCGTCTTTGGATCCTTCGCGTTGATCCTCGCGCCCTTCACCGCAGTGATTCAGCAGTACCTGCCCGTCTTCACCGTCGTGATCGGGACAGCCCTGCTGCTGCTCGGCATCTGGATGCTGACCGGACGCGAGGTGACGCTGCTGCTGCCGAAGTCTCGTAGCGGTGCCCCCACCGCACGCCTGGGCTCGATGTTTGGCTACGGCGTGGCCTACGCGGTGGCCTCGCTGTCGTGCACCATCGGTCCGTTCCTGGCGGTGACCGGCTCGACCTTCCGGACCGGCTCGATTCTGGACGGCATCTTCGCCTATCTGGCCTACGCCGCGGGCATGGCGTTGTTGGTCGGCGTGCTGGCCACCGCGATCGCGCTGGCGGCTGCGCCGGTGACGAAATGGCTACGCGAGGCGACGGGCTATCTGACGCGAATCGGTGGCGCTCTGCTGGTTGCCGCAGGTGCCTACGTGTCCTACTACGGCGTCTATGAGCTGCGGCTGAACCGCGGTGGCGACGCCAGCGACCCGATCATCGAGGCGGCCGCACGCATCCAGCAGGTGATGTCTTCGGCAGTGGGCGCAGTCGGCATCCTGCCGATCGTGATCTTGCTCGTTGTCATCGTCGGTGTGGCTGGGGCATTGGGATGGCGGCGGGCGGTGGGTCGCAGCAACGCAGAGTCCGAACGCCAAGGAGCGTCGGTAACGATGACGGAGGATGGCGCATGAGTAGGGCTGGCTATGTCGACGGCATAGAGGTGTTGTGGCGTCCGGGCTGTCCGTTCTGCAGCCGGCTGCGTAGAGGCCTGCG
>CAXMSM010000443.1:0-3981 GCA_964195655.1 uncultured Gammaproteobacteria bacterium
GGGCCGAGACTCGCAGAAATCAGGGTGAGGTTCGCTCCGCTCGCCAAGTCGCCGACGGTGTAGCGGTCCAGCTCGTCGTAGAACGCTTCCTTGGCTTCCGCGAGCACCCGGCGCAGCCGGCAAGCGGGCACCAGCGGACACGGCTTCTCGCCACCGCACTCGATGACTTCTCGATCGCCTTCGAGGCGGCGAACCGGTGGTGACCCGCTGCCCGTCGGCCTCACCGGCGGCGAGCAGCATCATGGCCCGCAATCCGAGATCGGTGAACCGGGTTAGCTGCACGAGACCAACGCTAGTAAATTACGCATCTTTGCTGCGACTTTTAGCGGTGTGGCCTTAAATACCTCGTGACATGCGGTTTTTTGACCAGCCTCGACACTCTCGCATGTTCGTCGTAGCGGTCAGTCACCCACCGATATCGAGCCCGTGGGCCGCCGCATAAGCCAGTCCCTGCTCGATGTCGACCTTGGCGCCGCGCAGTTTCGCGGTGGTCCAGAACGTCGGCTCGGTACGCGCACCGCGCAGATCGGCACCCTCGAGTCGGGCATCCTGGACCCGCACCCCGGTCAGGTCAGCGCGCAGCAAAACCGCCTCACGCAGGTCGGCGCCCACGAGGCTGGCCTCACGCAGCCGGCAGTCGGACAGATCGACCTTGCGCAGATCGGCACCACCGAGCATGGCCAGCGTGAGATCGACCTCAACCAACGTCCACGGCCGCAACCTGCACTCGATGAACGTCGACCCGAGGAAGCTGCAGTGCCTAAACGTGCTGTGCCACAGAGAACTCCGCCGAAACATACAATTACGGAATGCCGAGCCGACATGTTCGGACTCGGACAGGTCGACACCAGAGAAGTCGCATCCGGAGAACACCACACGTTCGGTGCGCAAACGACTGAGATCTTCGTCGCGAAAGTCGTGACCGTCGAATTCCCGGTCGGCTTCGTGAGCGTTCACCCGTCAGCCGACCGAAGGACCGCGACGAGGAAGTCGGAGTCATCGGTGAACGGTCGTAGATCCCAGGTGGACAGCAGCAGATCGGGCACCAAACCAGCATTGCCGGCGTCGGCGAAAAACTGGACGAACTCATACTCGCGACCGGCCCCGAAACCGATCACCGCTCGACCGTCGCCCCCAAGGTGGGCACGCAGCCGGCCCAGCACCTGGGCTCGGGTGCTCGGGGCCAGAAATGTCATGACGTTGCCGGCCGAGACGATGACGTCGAACGGTTCGGCGATGCCGCGCGCCGGCAAGTCCAGCTCGGCAAGGTCACCAACAAGCCAGCGCGGCCCGGGATGGTCCTGTTCAGCTGCCTCAATGAGGGCCGGGTCGACGTCGACACCGACCACATGATGACCGGCAGTGGCCAGGTATCCGCCCAGTCGGCCGGGGCCGCATCCGGCATCGAGGATGCGGGCACCGCGGGGCGCCATCGCATCCACGAAACGAGCCTCACCGGCCAAATCATCACCCGCGCGCGCCATGGCACGGAAACGCTCGACATACCAATGAGAATGTCCGGGGTCAGCCGCGACCTTCTGCATCCAGATGCTCTGCTCAACCATGCGAGCATTATCGCAAGAGAGGACCGGTTGATCGGATCTCGCCGAGGCATTCCGGCGGCCGCCCTTCCAGGCAGCCGCGCACCGGGAGGATGGCCACGTTGTGTTCAAAGTGATGTTCTACTCGCCGCGCATCGCCCCCAACACGGGCAACGCGATCCGAATGGTGGCAGTCACCGGGTGCGAATTGCATCTGGTGCAACCGCTCGGCTTCGACCTGTCCGAACCCAAGCTGCGCCGCGCCGGCCTCGACTACCACGACCTCGCTTCAGTCACCGTGCACGCCGATCTCACGGCGGCCTGGGCGGCGTTGACGCCGGCCCGTGTCTTCGCCTTCACCGCACACGCCACGGCGTCGTTCGCCGAGGTCTCCTACCAACCCGGCGATGTGCTGATGTTCGGCCCGGAGCCCACCGGCCTCGACCAGACGACCCTGGCCGATCCGCACATCACGTCGCAGGTGAGGATTCCGATGCTGAGTGGACGACGGTCACTGAACCTGTCCAACGCCGCTGCCGTCGCCGTCTACGAGGCCTGGCGTCAACACGGATTCCACGGAGCGGTTTGATCGTCGGGCCCTACCAGGTGTCCCAATGGCTCAACTGCTCGGCCGGCAGCCGCTTGGCCGGACGGAAATCGGTGCCCTTGGTGTACGCGATCGGGAACAACCCGGCCTGGCTGTACTTGTCGAACGGAATACCGAGCAGTTCGGCGGCCTGCCGCTCGCCGTCGCCGAGGAGGTGCAGCGTCGTCCAGGCCGACCCCAACCCGCGGGAACGCAACGCCAGCATGAAACTCCACGCCGCGGGCAGCAGGGAACCCCAAAACCCGGCACTCTGCCCGGAGGGGGTGTTGTCGGGTTTGCCTTCCAGGCAGGGGATCAGCATCACCGGGACTTCGTGGAAGTGGTCGTTGAGATACATCGCGGAGTCGTAGACCCGAGGCTGCTGCTCGTCGCGGATGTCACCGTGCGTGGGCTTGGGCGCCGAGAGGTAGGGCGTCGCGTTGGTCCGGTAGATCTCGGCAAGCGCTTTCTTTTTGTCCGAGTCTTCGACGAACACCCATTGCCAGCCTTGACTGTTCGACCCGGTGGGTGCCTGCAGCGCGATCTCGAGGCATTCCATCAGTACGTCGCGCGGGACCGGCTTGTCGAAATCCAGCCGCTTGCGCACCGAACGCGTGGTGGTAAGGACTTCGTCTGCGGACAGGTTCAGAGGCATCCTGCGAGACTACATTTGGCGAGATTGTCGGCTCAGCGGAAGTCACGACTTCGCGAAGCCACCCGCATGCTGAGCTTGCCCATTCGGTCGGCGATCACGGTAACCGCGCCGGTGGCGTTCTGCACGATGCCGCGGACCACCAGCCCCGAGGCCGTCTGCGCCAGCCGGCGGTGGCGCGACCACACCCCCGGTGAACACAACACATTGACCATCCCCGTCTCGTCCTCGAGATTCATGAACGTCACCCCTTGCGCTGTGGCCGGCCGCTGCCGGTGCGTGACGGCCCCGGCCACCAGCACCCGGGTGCCGTCGGGCACCGACAACAGCTGCTCGGCAGGAACCACACCCAACGCGTCGAGGTCCTCCCGCAGGAACCGGGTCGGATAGCTGTCCGGCGAAACCCCGGTTGCCCACACGTCGGCAGCCGCCAACTCCAACTCGGTCATCCCGGGCAGCGACGGGACGTGCGACCCCGACCCGACCCCCGGTAGCCGATCGGGACGCTGCGTGGCGGCAGCACCCGCGGCCCACAAGCCCTCCCGCCGGGAGACCCCGAAGCAGTCCAGCGCCCCCGCAGTGGCCAGCGCCTCGGCCTGTGGCACAGAAAGTTGCAGCCGGCCGGTCAGATCGAGCAGGGAAGCAAAGGGGCCGTTGGTATTCCGCTCCTTGGATAAGCGCTCGGCGAGCTCGTCGCCAAGATGACGAACGCTGCCGAGTCCGAGCCGCACCTCCAGGCCATGGTTCTCCAGTGTGGCGTGCGAGAGGCTGGCGTTGACATCCGGTCGCCGGACAATGACGCCGTGTCTGCGGGCGTCGGCGACCAGCGATTGCGGAGAGTAGAAACCCATCGGCTGCGCGCGCAGCAGCGCGGCACAGAACGCCGCTGGATGGTGCAGCTTGAACCACGACGAGTAGAACACCAGCGACGCGAAGCTCAGTGAATGACTTTCCGGAAAACCGAAATTGGCGAACGCCTCCAGCTTCTCGTAGATCCGTTCGGCCACCTCCCCGGTGATGCCGTGCAGTTCGGCCATCCCGTCAAAGAACCGGCTCCGCAGCCGCCGCATCTTCTCCGTCGAGCGTTTCGAGCCCATCGCGCGGCGCAACTGGTCGGCTTCGGCCGCGGAGAACCCGGCGCAGTCGACGGCCAACTGCATGAGCTGCTCCTGGAACAACGGTATTCCCAATGTCTTTCGTAG
>CAXMSM010000444.1:0-3550 GCA_964195655.1 uncultured Gammaproteobacteria bacterium
GTCTTCGATGCGAAACACGAAACTTCCGCCGGTGTGCCGAGCATAGGCCCAGTTGAACAGGGCGGTACGGACCAGACCGACGTGGGGAGTGCCGGTCGGCGATGGACAGAATCTAACGCGAACAGTCCGGTCGCTCATGACTTTCCTTTGCGCACAACGGGGTTCGTGAGTGTCCCGATTCCAGAGATGGTAACGCTGACGGTGTCTCCGTCCTCGATCGGGCCGACCCCTTCGGGCGTGCCGGTAAGGATCAGATCACCCGGAAGCAAGGTCATCACCGCCGAGGCCCACTCAATGATTGCGCCGATGTCATGAATCATCAGCGCCGTATTGGAATGCTGGCGCGTTTGACCGTTCACTTCCGTGCGAAGGTCCAGATCGCTGGGGTCCAGATCGGTGACGATCCATGGCCCTACCGGGCAGAAAGTGTCGTGGCCTTTGGCCCGCATCCACTGGCCGTCCTGCTTCTGCTGATCGCGCGCCGACACGTCATTGGCGATGGTGTAGCCGAGGATGTTCTCTGCGGCCCGGGATGCGGCCACGTCCTTGCAGGGCCGGCCAATCACCACGGCCAGCTCGCCTTCGTGATGTACCGGGTGGGCATCTGCTGGTAGCTGGATCGGCGTATTGGGGCCGATGATTGCCGTGTTGGGTTTGAGGAAGATCACCGGATCCTCCGGGGCGGTACCGCCCATTTCCGCGGCGTGCGCGGCGTAGTTCTTACCCATGCAGACCACTTTGCTGGCCAGGATGGGGGCCAACAGCCGGATGTCGGCCAGCGGCCAGGCCCGCCCGGTGAACGTCGGATTGCCGAACGGATGCTCAGCGATCTCCCTACAGATGGCCTCACTCGGGTCACCTTCGATGCTGACGAAGGCAACTCCATCGGGGCTGGCGATTCGGCCGAGACGCATCGCCTCAGCGTAGTGCCCGGCCGATACAGGCCGACCGGCGCTGCGCACCGATACCGCATGCGTCTCAGTATTCGGGAATCTAGTTCAGCATTCTGAGACGTCTATGCGACGATGGCGCCGTGTCCGTCTCGTCCATAGGCCAAGTCAGGCGCTGGTCGATGCTGGTGATCGCGCTGTCGGCGACGCTCTGCGCAAGCGTGTTCATCAACGGCGTGGCGTTCCTCATTCCCGCCCTGAACAGCGAGCGCGGACTCGACCTGGCTCAAGCCGCCCTGATTTCGGCCATGCCCAGCCTCGGCATGGTGGTGACGCTCATCGCTTGGGGGTACATCGTCGACCGCGTGGGTGAACGGATCGTATTGACGCTGGGCTCCGCGCTCACTGCTGCAGCCGCCTTCGCCGCCGCGTCGGCACAGTCGCTGGTCGCCGTGAGTACCTTTCTGTTTCTCGGCGGAATGGCTGCGGCAAGCAGCAATACCGCAAGCGGGCGACTGGTCGTCGGTTGGTTCGCAGCCGAACAGCGCGGACTCGTCATGGGCATCCGGCAGACAGCCCAACCGTTGGGGGTGGGCGTCGGAGCACTGGTCATTCCCCGCGTGGCCGAATACCACGGCGTCTCGGCAGCATTGTTGTTTCCCGCGATCGTGTGCATGGCCTCAGCACTGATATGTGCGGTGGCCGTGGTCGATCCGCCCCGGCCCCCGCGCGCAGAAGCGCCAGAAGCGGATCTCGCCAACCCCTATCGCAACTCCCGGCTGTTGTTTCGCATCCACCTCGCTTCGGTCCTGCTCGTGGTGCCCCAGGTTCTGGTGTGGACGTTCACCCTGGTGTGGCTTATCAGCGAACATGGCTGGTCACCAGGGGCGGCGGGCACATTGGTGATGGTCTCGCAGCTTCTCGGAGCGGGCGGACGGATCGCCGCTGGACGTTGGTCGGACGCCGTACTCAGGCGTTCCGGCGATGTGCTCGGCGCTCGGCTGAAACCGATCCGGGCCATCGCGTTCGCCGCCGCTGTGTCGATGGCACTACTGGCACTCAGTGACTGGCTCGATACGCCGCTGAGCATCGCGTTGATGATGGTGGCCTCGGTGATCACCGTGTCCGACAACGGGTTAGCCTTCACTGCGATCGCCGAGATCGCCGGGCCGTTTTGGAGCGGTCGGGCGTTGGGCACGCAGAACACGAGCCAGTTTGTCACCGCCGGTATCGTTCCGCCGCTGTTCGGCGCCCTGATCGGCATCGTCGGCTATCCGGCCGCCTTCGCGGTGTGCGCGCTGTTCCCGCTCATCGCGATTCCCGCGGTTCCGCTCGGGGTCTCATCGACACGCCTGCGAAGCGATTGAGCCTACGAGACAGCCCCACCGGTACGCCGAATTACGAAGGGGTGCCTAGAGCTTTCCCAGGATCTGCTCGCCCACCGCAGATGTCGACATCGACGCATCACCTCGCGTCGCGAGATGGTCCTCGACCGCCCGATCGACCCGCGCCGCAGCGTGGGATTCGCCCACCTGCGCCAGCAGCAGCGCCACCGACATTATGGCTGCAGTCGGATCCGCGATCCCCTGACCCGCGATGTCCGGCGCACTGCCGTGCACCGGTTCGAACATCGACGGATGCAGGTGCGTGGCATCGATGTTGCCGCTGGCCGCCAACCCGATGCCACCGCATACCGCGGCGGCCAGGTCGGTGATGATGTCACCGAAGAGGTTGTCGGTGACGATCACGTCGAACCGGCCTGGGTCGGTGACCATGTGGATGGTCGCCGCGTCGACATGCAGATAGGCCACGTCGACGTCGGGATACTCGGGGGCCACCGCCTGCACGGTGCGCCACCACAGCGACCCCGCGTAGGTGAGCACGTTGTTCTTGTGCACCAGGGTTAGCTTCTTGCGCCGCTGTTGCGCTCGTCCGAACGCATCCTGCACGACCCGACGCACCCCGTAGGCGGTGTTGACGCTCACCTCAGTGGCGATCTCGTGCGGTGTATCGACGCGGATCGCACCTCCGTTGCCGGTGTAAGGCCCCTCGGTGCCCTCCCTGACCACCACGAAATCGATCTCCGGGTTTCCGGCCAACGGGCTCTGCACGCCGGGGTAGAGCCGACTCGGCCGCAGATTGATGTGATGATCGAGTTCGAACCGGACACGCAGCAACAGGCCACGTTCGAGCAGTCCGCTGGGCACCGACGGATCTCCGATCGCGCCCAGCAGAATCGCGTCGTGCCCCTTCAGCTCAGTGAGTACCGAGTCGGGCAGCACCTCGCCGGTCGCGCGGTATTGCCGGGCACCGAGGTCGTACTCGGTCTTCTCCACACCGGGCAGTACAGCGTCAAGCACCTTGAGCGCCTCGCCGATGACTTCCGGTCCGATGCCGTCGCCGGCGATCACCGCCAATTTCATTGGGGAAGTCAAGAGAGGTCCACTACTTCCAGCGTCACGGCGTTGACCTCGCGACCGATGGAGGACAGAACGTCGGAGGGCACCTGGCGGTCTAGCCGCAGAATGATCGTCGCACCCTCGCCGTCGGCATCCTGACTGAGTTGAGCGGCGAGGATGTTGACCTCCGCAGCCCCGAGAATCGTGCCGATCTTGCCCAGCGCGCCGGGCTGGTCGTCGTAGTTGATGATCAGGTTGACG